>JBEBCV010000056.1:0-4177 GCA_041157505.1 Chloroflexota bacterium
GCGGGGTTTTCTCCAGCATGCGCCCATAAAAATCCTTTGCCCAATCCAACTTATCCTCATACACCATCAAGTTAACATCCACCATCACGAGCGCTTCTTCGGGTGAAATGCCCACCGCCACATCTTGATCTTCATGCGCAGACTTGAGATCGCCCGCCTTGAAATGCGCCAGGGAACGGATGATATAGAACAGCGGCGTTCGCGATTGCAAGGCAATGGCTTTGTTGAAATTCTCAAGCGCCGGTTGCAGTTCGCCGCGTTCCATGTGCAGCGATGCAATATCAAAATATGTCACAGCCCAATTCGGGTTCATCTGCTGTACCTGCATAAAGTACGTAGACGCTGTATCATAATCTTTGTTGAGCATGTGGATCTCGCCACGCAGTTCAAGTGCAAGGATATGGTTGGGATTGAGCTTCAACGCCCGATCAATATCTGCAAGCGCACGTTCGCGTTGACCAATGGCAAGATAACAACCCGCGCGTGTAATGTAATTATTGATCTCATTCGGGTTCTTATCAATATCTGCTGTATAGTACTGCGCCGCACGCTCGTAATCGCCCTTCAAATAATGATAACCGGCGCGTTTGAAAAGATAAGTGATACCGAGGTTGATATTTTTCAACCAGACATGATTCAATGAACTTATGGAAATAGCGATCAATATACAAAAGAACAAAAGAATGTAATCGCGCGTAAAGACACCCAGCAAGATTAACAGACCTAAAAATGGGATACCCACCGCCAGTGTGATCCGGTCTGCATTGGTCTTGCCGAACATCCACTCCATTGAGGCGTGCAAAATATTCCCGCCATCCAGAGGATAAACGGGGATAAGGTTGAACACCACCAGGATCAAATTTGCAAGCGCTAGTGAGAAGAAAAGGTTCTGAAAGGTTTGGATCCAAATATACGTATCAGCATCTTTTGAAAGTGGCAGGAAGACCATTGCCATTAAAACATATGCCACAATACATAGGAATGCCAGCAGCATATTCATCAATGGACCCGCAGCATAGATGAAAAAATTATGGGCAGGCTTCTCAGGTTTATGCGCCAGATTCGTAAGACCACCCAACAGCCAAACCACAATGCTCTTCACTTCCACGCCCACCACTTGGGCAGCAAAGGCGTGACCCACTTCATGCAGAAGGATGAACAATGTAAACCCGCTCACCCACAAAAGCGACTCGACCACACCTCGCAGATCGACAGGCTTGAACAGCCAATATGCAATGGGAATACTCAGCAGCATCGAAAAATGGAAACGGATATCCACGCCGCGCCAGCGACCTAAAGACCATGACCAGCCAAAAAAACTCATGAAATAAACTCCCGCCTCAAAGCGGACCTATAATTGATTCTCACCATTGAATGGATTCTCGCTTTTCACTTGCGCCCAAAGTCTGCAGGGTTCTCGCCCCATACCCCTGTATCCCACTTAAGGACTCTGCCTTCGGGCAATTCATTTTCCGCCAGCCAGTTTTCTGCGCTATGGATGATGGCAAATAAGATGGCGTTCTTGGAAGTATGTTGTAACTTCGTCCGGCATTGACCGGTGTTGACCCATGCAATCGCATTCTCTGAATCTGAATACACGGGAATATGCACGTTATGTTTTTCCTGCCACGTCAGCGCATGGACAATAGCCAAAAATTCCCCTACATTATTCGTCCCATCGGCATATGGACCCGAATGGAAGATCTCTTCACCCGTCTCAGTATTGACACCGCGATACTCAAGCTTGCCCGGCGCTCCGCTGCAAGCGGCATCCACACAAACGGATGGCAGCACTGGCTTAACACTTGCCTCGCGCCATTTGCCGCTGGTGGAAACTTTCCCAATGTAATCCTCATACTTTGCCAGATAGGCGGCGTCGGCCTCGGTCTCGCTTTCGAAGGCTTTGAACTGTGCGCCCACAAAGCCCTTCACTTGTTTCTCACATTCCGCCCATGATGTGAAGACACCTGTCTTGCGACCTTTCCAAACGACGTAATATTTTTGACGCGCCATGCATCAATTTTACATCAATTCAGTTTTGAATATTTGGCTTGACAAACCTCATCAATCACGTACAATACGCGCTCAATGAAAACCTTTACCCAGTTGTGTATGTGTCTTTGGCGGGGTTCGTGATCGCTGCCTGAGACTTTATCCGCCCTGATAAGCAGTCAACCCTCAAGCAGTGGAACGGCTCCCGCGTGAAATACATTGTTTGCGCGAGTTTGTTTCGCCGTCGTGTCGGTTGACTGCTTTTTATTTTCCAAATAACTACTCTTAAAAAAGGATAACTTTATCATGTCGTACGCACACCCTGAATACCTTGTCGAAACCGCATGGGTCGCTGAGCATTTGAACGATGCCAATATCCGCATCATCGAATCAGACGAAGATCCCTTGCTGTATGCCATTGGGCACATCCCCGGCGCCGCCCAAGTGGACTGGTTCTCCACCCTTCAGCACCCGCTCCGCCGCGACTTCCTCACCAAGGAACAGTTCGAAGAAGTGGCATCCAAGCTGGGCATCACCAACGACACCACTGTCGTTTTCTATGGTGACAAATCCAACTGGTTCGCTTGCTACGCACTCTGGCTCTTCCAGTATTACGGACATCAGAATGTAAAGATCATGAATGGCGGACGCGCCAAATGGGAGCAGGAAAAACGCCCACTCGTGAAAGAAGTCCCTTCTTTCAGCGCCACCACCTACAAAGCCAAAGAAGCAGACAAGTCCATTCGCGCCTTCCGTGATGATGTCTTCAAGCAGCTCGAAGCGAAGAAGCCTTTGGTGGACGTCCGCTCCCCGAAGGAATATAGCGGCGAACTGTTGCACATGCCCGCTTACCCGCAAGAAGGCGCTACCCGCGGCGGACATATCCCCGGCGCGGTCAGCATTCCGTGGGCGCAGGCTGTCAATGAAGCGGATTCCACCTTCAAGACCGCTGAGGAATTGAAAGCACTTTACGAAGGCAAGAACGTAAAATCGGATGGCGAGATCATTGCCTACTGCCGCATTGGCGAACGCTCATCTCTGACCTGGTTCGTGTTGAAGTATTTGCTTGGTTATCCCACCGTCAAGAACTACGACGGTTCCTGGACCGAATGGGGCAACCTGGTGGATGCTCCGATCGAAAAGTAATATTATCGTAGGGGCGAGGTGACCTCGCCCCTACACAGGTAATTATGACCCTACCTAATAAACTTCAAGAGATCGTAGATGACTTCGCCAGCATGAGCCGCGAAGAAAAATTGGAAACGCTGATCGCCTACGCAGAATCCATGCCAGATCTGCCCGAACGCTTTCAGGATGAACGCTCCAAAATGGAAGCCGTTCCTGAGTGTATGACCCCGGTCTTCATCATCGCTGAAAAAGACGCGAACGGCGGCATCATCTTCTTTTTGGATATTCCAAAACAATCCCCCACCGTGCGTGGATTGGCTTCCATCCTAACCAACGGGTTGAATGGCTGCACGTTGGAAGAGATCATCTCTGTCCCGGCCGATTTTTACCTGCCGATGAATTTGCAAGAAGCTGTATCCCAGCAGCGCCTCAATGGCTTTGTTGGAGTATTGGCACATATGAAGCAAGTTGCGGTTAGGGTCGCTTCAGAGTCATAAAGCGAACAAATACAAAAAAACAGTCCCATTTTTATGGGATTGTTTTTTTGTATTCCGTATTCGGATTCCAGATCTTAGTTTTCGATCCAACCTTGTTCTTCAACCGCCATAAAAATATCGGTGGCAGAGATAAGACCGATCAATGTGCCATGTTCATCAGCAATCGGCAGGTGACGGATCTTCTTTTCCTGCATCAAACGCGAACATTCTGCCAAGGTCCACTCGGCGCGACCGGTGATGATGGGACCCGACATGATCTCACGCACTGTCGTCTCGGCAGGGTTGCGCCCCGCCACCACGATCTTATCGCGGACATCCGTCGTCGTCACAATTCCGTACGACGGGTTTTTTTCACTGATATCCACCACCACACTATGAATATTACGGCGGCGCATCAACGTCATGGCATGCGAAACACTTGAATCGGGGTCAACAACGACAACGGGGCTGGACATCCAATCTCGGACTAGGTTATTCATAAGGCTCTCTCCTTTATGAGTATTTTACAGCATCAGTATAACGGACAGGTTACACACAGAGTAACCGTTGATCAAGAAACA
>JBEBCV010000057.1:0-4548 GCA_041157505.1 Chloroflexota bacterium
TCAACATCTCGTCCACCCACTTGGCAGCGGGGTAACCTTCCGCCTTCATGCGCTTGACGGTTTCTTTCACACCAAGCATGTCCCAGATCTCGAACGGACCCGCTTCATGCATAAAGCCCCAGCGGATGGCATCATCAATCGGTTTGGCAATGTCTGCCACTTCGGGGATGATGGATGAGACGTACTGGAAGCTTTGATATGTGAGAGCCTTGACGAGTTTGGCAGCCTTGTCGTCCGCTTCCAACATGACCTTGAGCCTGTCACCCAACCCCTCGACATCTTTCGCAGCCTTAACCGAGTCGAAGCGCGGCTTGCCCGCAGGGACATGCTCCAGTGTGTTCAAGTCGAGAGAGTAGAACTGCTTCTTCCCCTCCGCATCACGGACTTCCTTATAGAAACCAACTTTGGTCTTGTTGCCGAGCCACTTGCGCTCCATCAACGTGTCCATCAGTTTCTGCGGCTTTTCGGCGGCGAGATATTTCTGCCCTAGTTTGTCATGCGGGATCAAGGGCGCAAGATTCTTGCCCACGTGATGCCACACGTCCACACCGACCAGATCTATCAGTCTGAACGTGGCTGTTTTCGGGCGACCCATCAAAGGTCCAGTAAGAGCGTCCACTTCATCCACGGTGTATTCATTGTTGAGGATGAAGTCCATTGCAAACGCGCCCGTACCGAACGCCACGCGATTGCCGATGAAGTTGGGCGTGTCCTTGCACAACACAATGCCCTTGCCCAAACGATATTCGCCGAAGCGCGAAATGAATTCGACAACTTCCTTCGAGGTATCAGGCGTGGGGATGATCTCCAGAAGTTTCAAATAACGCGGCGGGTTGAAGAAGTGTGTGCCAAGAAAATGCTTCTTGAATTCTTTTGAAAGACCTTCAGCAATTGAAGCGACGGGAATGCCTGAAGTGTTTGTCGAAACGATGGCATTCGGCTTGCGGACTTCGTCGATGCGCGCCATCAAATCCTGCTTGATTTTCAGGTTCTCAATGATCGCTTCGCAGATCCAATCCGCTTCGGCGACAGCGCCAAAATCATCTTCGAGGTTGCCGAGCTTGACCAAGGTCTTCAACTCATCACCCATCAAATTGGCGGGGCGGGCTTTGATACAGCGATCCCAACCTTCTTTGACGATCATATTTTTATCGGGTGAATCTTTCGCAACAATATCGAGCAAGGTCACAGGCACGCCGATATTCGCCAAATGCGCGGCAATCGCTGCACCCATTGTTCCCGAGCCGATGACAACTGCTTTGTGGATGTTGTATTTCATGGTTACCTCAACTCCGCTCCCGTATAACCCAAGATCTGCCGTGCTACTACGAGGCGATTGATCTGACCCGTACCTTCGTAGATATCGGTGATCTTCGCATCGCGGAACCATTTCTCAAACAGGAACTCGCGGCTGTAGCCTAGCGGACCCATGATCTCCACAGCCTTCTGCGTGATCTTGGTGACGATATCACCTGCGCGCACCTTGCTCATAGAAGACTCAAGTGCATTGGGTTTCTTATTATCTGCCATCCAGACTGCCTTCAACGTGAGCAGCCAGGCAGAACGCAATTGGATCTCCATATCGATGACATCTTTTTCAATGGAGGTCAACTTATTACGCGGCAGTCCATAACGGATCTGCACACCGTTCTCTGCCAATTTTTCTTTGAGGAATTCAAGCGCAGCTCTTGCTACACCAATACCAGATGCCGCCACAAGCGGACGAGTCGCATCGAATGTCGCCATCGCGCCTTTGAAACCCGTGGTGGTCTTTTCCACTGTGGGGTTGCCCAACACATTCTCGAAAGGCACACGCGCATCGATCAGGGAGATCGAGGCGGTGTCGCTAGCACGGATGCCGAGTTTGTGCTCCAGTTTGGTGACCTTCACACCGGGAGTACCTGCTTCGACGACAAAGGCACGCATACCCGAGCGTCCAGCTGACGGGTCAATGCTCGCCCACACCACAATAAAACCTTTGCCAAGTTTTTCATATTCGTTGAATGACTTATCACCAGCGGTTACGAAGATCTTCTCGCCGTTAATGACCCATTCATTGGTCTTTTCATCGAGAACAGCACGCGCGCGAATGGCGGATGTATCGGAGCCTGCGCCGGGTTCGGTCATACACATCGCAGCATAGGTCGGTTTCTCGTCGTTGAAGCGTGCGAGGAATTTGGCTTTCTGTTCGGGGGAACCCGCCGCAGCCACAGCCGCCGCACCCAGTCCGCCACCGGGAGTGATGAGGTAGTAACCCACATCACCCCATGCAAGCATTTCAATTTGTGCAGCAAGTTTTTGATAACCAATGGGCGGGCGTTTTTCCGAGCCTTCTTTCGGTTTGTCTTCATTAATGGTCAAGCCACCGCCGCCGCCCATCGAGCGCATGGCAGTGTGCATAAATTCAACATAATCCCACGGAATGGCATGTTCGTTCTCGTCCATTTCACGCGAGGTGCTGCGCATCATATTCTCTGCGACAGTCTTCAACATCGTCTGCATTTGGACGATGGGTTTCGGGGCTTCAAATTCGATGGTCATGATTTTTTCTCCTTTTCACCGTCATTGCGAGGGCGCTAGCCCGAAGCAATCTCATACTTAATCATGGGATTGCTTCGTCGGGCAAAAAACGCCCTCCTCGCAATGACGAATTAGATGATCGCCAAACCAAGCAGCATCGGGAAACCGCGCCCGTTGCGCATGAGCAGTTCGACGGGATTCTCGCGGATGTAACCGTGACCGCCATAAATTTGTACGCCGCGGTCGGTCACCATCATTGCCATGTCGCAGGCACCAGTGAATGCTAGATATGCAGATATACAAGTATCTTCTTGATTGTTGTCGATCTTCCAAGCGGCTTCCCACGTCATCAGGCGCATGGACTCAAGTTCCACTGCCATCTCTGCCAGCATGAACGCAACTGCCTGCTTCTGCGCGATCTTCACACCAAAGGCTTCACGCTCCTTGGCGTAGTTCTTTGCATAATCCAGCGAAGACTTGGCTACACCCAAAGCAGCTGCAGCGGAGGCAACTCTCATCGCATCGAGGATCAAGCCAAAGTCGTGGCCTGAGGCGCCGCCGAGTCGTTCGGCTGTCACATTCTCCAGTTTGACGCGGTACATGGGCAGGGCGTTGAGTCCCATCAATTTTTCGCGTTCATCAGAGATAGATAAGCCAGCGGCTCCCCTCTTGACGATGAAGCCTTGAGTGACCCCATTGAGATTCGCGTACACGATGAGCGCTTCGGCGTCCTTGGCGAATGGCACAAAGGCTTTCTCACCGTTCAAAACATAAGCATTGCCATTGGCATTGGCAATGGTCTTGAGTTCGTTCGGATCGAAGTTGAAACTGTATTCGATGAGGGCGCCGGTGTATGGAGCCCATGCGCCTTCAATAATTTTTGGGAGGTATTCCTGCTTTTGTTCTTCACTGCCGCCCAGCAAAATGGGAGTGGCAAACAGCGACGGGGTCATCACGGCAAGCACACCAGCCAGATCCCCAAATGCCATCTCTTCGACAGCGAGAACGTTTGTGACCGCACTACGCTCACCAAAGCCGCCATAGGTTTCGGGCGTGGATGCTTGCAATAGCCCCAGCTCCCAACCTTTGTTGATGAGCTTCTGCGGCATCTCGCGACTCTCTTCAGCATCGTGCGCCGCAGGCCGCAAGTCATTGGCAGCGTACTTCCCCACTGCATCGATCAACATCTGTTGTTCTTCATTAGGTTCGAACGAATACATTTGTCTTCTCCTTTTAGACGATGGTCAATCGTTGGTCATCCATTATCAGATTTACTTCAACATACCCTTCAAAATAAAATCGGAATACTCGTCGGCAATTTGCTCGATAGACTTGGGTCCATCGGGGTGATACCAGGTTAATGTCCAATTCAAGGTGCCCATAATGGCACGGGTGGCAAGACCTGTGTCTTTCAATTCGAAGGTTTTTTGGGCAACACCTTCATCCAGCACATCGCGCCATAATTTTTCGAATTTGTCGCGCAATGGAACATGTTTGGTGTGGCTTTTCTTATCAAGTGACCGATGCTCGAAAAGCAACACCGAGGTCAGGTCTGCATTTTCTGCGAGCCCAGTGAGGTAGGCACGGATCATTAATCTAAGTTTTTGTTCTGGGGAAATATGTTGGGTGGAGATAAAGGAGATATGCTCAGTAAGCATGGCAAGAGCACGGTCTAGAAGCGCCAGAAGGATCTCTTGTTTCGACGTAACATGATGATACAAACTCGCCTTCTGAACATTCACTGCCGCTGCAATGTCAGACATGGACGCGCCATGAAATCCCTTCTGGCGGAAGACCTGGGCAGCAGCATCAAGAACATCTTCTCTGGTCATATGGCTCCTTCCCTACCGAACGGTAGGTAGGGAAAGTTTACTACTGCCGTTAGAGAGAGTCAAGGGATTTCTACCTCCTCTACACAACTTTGTATGGATGTAAAAATATCCAGACTAGAATTGTCTGCTATTCAACATCACTTTTAGGAGAACATCCATGAAATATTTTGTGACAGGCACCACCGGCTTTGTCGGC
>JBEBCV010000058.1:0-22897 GCA_041157505.1 Chloroflexota bacterium
CCCATGCTCAACTGCCCAAAAGCCGTAGCCGATGGCAATCATGCCGGTCAAGATCAAAAGAAAAGTGATGAATGGATTTGGGGATGTTCGTTTCATATTCCGTCGGAATAATCGATTCCGAAGTCTTCGCTCTTTACTTTGATCGATTTCAGCGCCTCAAAACTTAATTGACCCGGCTCAAGTCCATATTTACCGGTAATGCGCTCGAACAATGCATGATAACCCGCTTTGACGATGGCATTCCAATTCAGATTGAGCAGCCCTGCTACATTTTGGAGGGTATCAATATTTTCGCCTTCGATCTCCACAAAAGTGCCATAGGGCAATTCGTCCAACATGATGTGAACGCCGTAGATTTCATAGGTTGTACGATATTTTTCATAGAATACAACAGGCACAAATCCCAGCAGTTCCAGAAATTCCTTTGCCGCCTCAAAACTGCCAACCGAAAATTCGATTTCTTTGCGGGTGAGCACTCCGCCTGCGCGTTCTTTGCTTGGACCTTTGAAAGTAAATTTGGCTTCGGTATCCTGCCGCAGGCGCAATACTTTGAAGTCTTTTCGCAATTCCCCCTTCTCATTGTCAAAGCGTAAATTGACCTCATGGACGCGCGGCTGAATTAAATGCGCCTCCAACTCTTGAAGGCGCATTTCGATCCGTTTCAGGTCTTGCACAAAAAACTTTACTTCGGTTTCTTGTCCGTTCATGATTAGTGCATGTTCAGCAAAACTTGTTTTTGTTCAACGCTTTCGCCTGGCTTAACCTTGATGTGGCTAATGGTGCCATCGCGCGGAGACTTCAATTCGTTCTGCATCTTCATCGACTCAAGAATGACGAGAACCTGTCCCTTCTTGACTTCCTGCCCCTCGCTGACAGGAATGGCGACAACCAATCCCGGCATAGGCGCTTTGAGATGGAATTCGCCTCCTTCCGCCACGCCTCCACCTGCCGCCGCTTTCAGACGCTTTTCGCGTTCATCCTCAACTTTGACTTGGAACTGGCGTCCACGCAAGAGGACTTGCCAGCCTTCATCACCGGGATACACGTACGACTCGTAAGACTTGCCGTCAAGAATTAAAGAATAAACGGGCTGTCCGCTTACCGATTCAAAATTGACCTCGAGCAGGCGCCCGCCAATGCGAACATGGCGATCGTCCACGACCTCGATCTCAAATTCTTTGTCATCAATAGTTGTCACATATTTCATGTAGTTGCCTCAATCGTAAATCGTCAATCGTAAACTGCTATCGATGCATGCGTTCCCAGCGTCCGACCCACTTCCAGTTGCTGGTGTCGCGTTCGTTGCTGCGGACGATCTGTGCGGAGCGTTCTGTCTCTTTGTGCGAGACAAGCGTGGCGAGAATGGCGGCAATCTCTGCCTGCGCCTCGTCTAATGTTGCGGCGGCTTCCATCGAGAAGCGTTCTTCCACAAAGCGAGTATCGAACTGTCCACCCATGAAACGATGCGAGTCCATCAAGGTTTGGTGGAAAGGGATATTGGTGCGTACACCCACAATTCGATACTCTTCCAACGCGCGGCGCATGCGCAGAATGGCTTGCGCACGGGTCTCACCCCAAACGATGAGCTTGGCGATCATCGGGTCGTAATATGGGGTGATCTCGAAGCCGGGGTACACGCCCGTGTCCACGCGAATGCCGGGACCTGTAGGAAGAATGCTGTGTGTGATGCGACCCGTGGAGGGAATGAAATTATTGAACGGGTCTTCGGCATTCACACGACATTCGATCGCATGTCCCTTAAATTGCACCTGTTCCTGGGTGTAGCTCAATTGACGTCCGCGGGCGATGCGCAATTGTTCGGCGACGATGTCGATACCGGTCACTAATTCTGTGACAGGATGTTCCACTTGTAAGCGCGTGTTCATTTCGAGGAAGTAGAAATTGCGGTCTTTATCCACCAAAAATTCGATGGTTCCCGCATTGACATAGTCCACGGCTTGCGCGGCTTTGACAGCAACATTGCCCATCTTCTCGCGTAATTCCTCATCGAGGAATGGGGAAGGTGCTTCTTCCACTAACTTTTGATGGCGGCGTTGAATTGAACATTCACGCTCGCCGAGATGAATGACATTTCCGTGTTCGTCTGCCATGATCTGAAATTCGATATGGCGCGCGCCTTCGATCAATTTCTCGAGATAGACATTGCCATCACCGAATGCGGATTCTGCTTCACGCCTCGCTGATGCGAGCAGGGTTGGCATTTCTTCCAAGCTTCGGACTTCTCTCATGCCTTTTCCGCCGCCACCCGCTGTCGCCTTGATAAGAAGCGGAAAGCCAATGGTTGGGGCGATGCGCAACAAGTCATCGTTGGTCATGTTGCCAACGTCTTCTGTTCCAGGAACAACAGGCACACCAGCTTTGATGACCGTGGCGCGTGCTTCAGCTTTGTCACCCATCGCAGCAATGGCTGAAGGTTTCGGTCCGATAAAGGTGATGCCAAGATCTGCGCATTTGGCGGCGAAATCTTCACGCTCGGCAAGGAAGCCATAACCGGGGTGGATGGCATCAGCACCCGAACGTTTTACAACATCGAGGATTTTATCTGCACGCAAATAGGATTCGCGCGAAGGAGCTGGGCCGAGTAAATAGGCTTCATCGGCATAACGCACGTGAAGGGCATTGCGGTCCGCTTCGGAGAAGACAGCTACCGTTTCAAGCCCTAACTCACGGCAGGCGCGCAAAATACGAACAGCGATCTCACCGCGATTTGCAACCAATACTTTTTTGAACATGACTCTCTCCTCGCCTTCTTACAGCGGAATATTGCCGTGTTTCTTGGCAGGGTTCGAATCGCGTTTGTTGCTCAGCATGGCAAGCGCGTTGATAAGGCGTGGACGGGTTTCCTTCGGTTCGATGACATCATCGATATAGCCACGGGAAGCTGCCACGTAAGGGTTCGCGAATTTCTCTTTGTATTCGGCAACCAATTCAGCCTTGCGTTTGATGAGGTCTTCAGCCTTCTCTAATTCTTTGCGGAAGATGATGTTGACCGCGCCATCGGGTCCCATCACAGCTATCTCTGCGGTGGGCCAGGCAAGGTTGAGGTCACTGCGGATGTGTTTGGAGGACATCACGCAGTACGCTCCGCCATAGGCTTTACGGGTAATGACCGTTAATTTTGGAACAGTCGCTTCGCAGTAGGCATAAAGGAGTTTCGCGCCAGAGCGAATAATGCCATGATGTTCCTGAAAGGTACCGGGCAGGAAGCCAGGTACATCTTCGAAGGTGATGATGGGAATGTTGAACGAATCGCAGAAGCGGACAAAGCGCGCACCTTTTTCACTTGCGTCAATATCAAGCACGCCTGCGAGGACGGCAGGTTGATTGGCAACAATGCCAACGGATTGCCCACCGAGGCGGGCGAAACCAACTACGATATTGCCAGCATAGTTTTCGTGAATTTCAAAAAAGTTACCATCGTCCACGATGTGGCGGATGACTTCCTTGATATCGTATGGTTTGTTCGCGTCGTCAGGCACAAGCGTGTTGAGTGCTTCTTCCATGCGGAGCGGATCATCTGAGGTTGGGACAGCAGGTGAGTCTTCCATGTTGTTTTGTGGCAGGTAACCCATCAGTTTGCGGATGAGATACAGCGTGTCAGCTTCACTGTCGGCTGCTACATGGCACACACCAGATTTTTCAGAGTGAACGCTTGCACCACCCAGTTCTTCTTGAGACACTTCTTCATGGGTCACAGCTTTTACCACATCAGGTCCAGTGACGAACATGTAGGAGGTGTTGCGGGTCATGAAGATGAAGTCGGTGAGGGCGGGGGAGTAGACTGCACCGCCTGCGCAGGGTCCCATAATGGCGGAGATCTGTGGAACAACGCCGGAAGCCATGGTGTTGCGTAAGAAAATATCAGCATAACCGCCCAAGGCAACCACGCCTTCTTGAATGCGCGCGCCGCCAGAGTCGTTCAAACCAATAACTGGCGCGCCATTTTTCATCGCCATGTCCATGATCTTGCAGATTTTCTCTGCATGCACTTCGCCAAGACTGCCGCCAAAGACGGTAAAGTCTTGTGAATACACATAAACAAGGCGACCATCAATAGTGCCCCAGCCAGTAACGACCGAGTCGCTCATGAACTTTTGCTCATCCAGCCCGAAGTCAGTTGTGCGGTGAACAACGAACGGATCTACTTCGCGGAAGGAGCCGCGATCCAATAAAAGGTCGAGGCGTTCGCGGGCGGTCAAACGTCCCTTTTTGTGCTGGGCGTCAATGCGAGCCTGTCCGCCGCCAAGGCGGGATTGGGCTTTCAGGTCATTCAATTGCTGGATTTTCGGTGTTTCGTTCATATGCCTCTCTCGACAAAGATTTCGATCCAAAATAGATAACGATCAAACATGCAATATTTACGATGACAGCGAACAGAATATTCGGGCGCGGATTTTGCCAGATCAACCGCTCGCTCCAATACCAGAGGGTATATCCTGCTGCTGCGCCAAGGAACAGATTCTTGCTCCAAGCTTTTTTCTGCCAAATGCCAATCAGTATGCTTATTCCAATGATAAGCCAAAATGTACTTGCAAAAGCGCTCAGAGTTGGTGGCATCCGGACAGAAAATTCTGTCAGAACATCCTGCCAGGCGATGGAGGTCCATGCTCGCAGGGCATTCCAGGACGCTAGAATTAACACCAGCCAGATACTAAGGGTTACTGGAAATGGTCGCTTCATGGACTAGTATTTGGGCTCTTCAAGCAGATAGAGTAGGTCTTTCCCACCATAACTGCTATATCTTTCAAGGTAGGGAGCGAACTGACCATAGTAGGGAGACAGGGCAAGCAAACGCGGGTTGGCAAAAATGACCGTCATACCGCGTTCGCGCAGGTACATGGGTGCTTCACCATCTTTCAGGATCTGGAAATACTCATAACTATTGATGAGCCCATCCATATTGACAATGGTGCGGTCTTTGATGAAGTAACCAACGTTGCCGCCGCCTGTCATACCAATGATCTCACCAGGAAGAGTGTTTTCTTCAAGGTAACCGACGACTTCCATCAATGGGCGGTCTGGGTCGAATTGTCCTCTTGGCATGGTGTAATCGATAGCTCGCCAAAACCTATTGACATACCTTGAACCATATAAAAGAGCAGCAACAATCAAGATCAAGTTGATGTATTGAACTCGTCTCAATGGCTTCAAAATAAGGTCGAGGAAGATGCTAAACGTCAAAGTGAGCAGGATCATTTGGCTGATCCAATACCACTCCTTTGCACCGCCATAGGATGTAGCGGTATATGATAGGACATGGATGGCACTTGCGGCTGATAATGGAATAAACCCAAGATTTATAAGAGCCTGTGTTGAACGACGTTTATTCAAGAACACAAACAATAGCCAAATCAAAATGAAACTAGCAAGCACGGAAAAGAAGCGTTCTCCCTCCATATCTGAGCCGCGGTGAAGGACAGTACGTAACCTATCTGTGACCTGCCAAATAAACTCTGTGAAGGGTAACCCTGCCTGATAGGCATCTGTGCCCAAACCGAAAAACGAGTCCCAACTCCCAGCGGGACGTTCGTAGGCGGTCGCGCCCATGCTGCCCCACCAACGTTTGATCTGTCCACTGACAGGGCTGGAGGTGCCAAAGGTGAAATGGCTGAAGACCATATAGGCCAGTAAGAGTCCGCCTACGATGCCGTAAAATGTTGCGCCTTCACTGAGCCATCTTTTCCAATTGGACTTAAATTTCGCGAGCGGAGTCTCGACTTGGATTCTGTTTGGGTTGGTGAACCAATAAGCGGCTAGGCGTGAAGCGGCAATGAGAATCAGGCTGATGCCAAAATCGAGTGCGAAGGCTGAGCGGGGGAAGTTACGTCCCAAACCGAATTGAACAAAAAGAATATAGATCCCAGCAGTGAGAATGGAACTAATGCCAATGGCAAGAAATATTTGGCGTAGCGATTTCCAAATTGTTGTGGTGCGTGGATGCTGATATCCACCAAAGAAATATAATGCAATGACCTTGAGCACGATAGCAATTAGGGTCGCTTCGAGGGCAGATGATGCGTAAATCGTGTTGTATTCTTCGAAATTTGTGCGTAGGAGAACAGAACTCGTCATGGAGACGAAAAAGATGGCGATATCCAGCGGCAGGAAAATGCGGATCGCCTCTTTTCGGAAGATGATCCAGACACCGATAATGACTGCAAAGAAAACCAGGTCGAGCCGGCTGAACATGGCAAAGGCTGCCAATAACCCGAAGCCTGCAATGTGTTTAAGTGTGACTTGATTGTTTCTCCATTGTTTTTCGAACTTGGAGAGCATGTAGATCATCAAAACGACAGAAAAGACTGCGATGGGGGTTTCAAGCCCCATCTTGTAAACAGTGGCATGAATATATTCATCAAAAGACCAGAATACTGCAGCGAGGATGGCAACTGCATGCGAAAGATGATTTTTTATAAGGCGATATAGCATTACAGATGTCGCCGCGTGAATCATGGCGATGACCATTAATAAGACCCGCAGCGGTAATATAAGATCATATTTTGCCAAAGCAAAAATGGGGATGCAGATCAACATCCATAAAGGATGATAGCCGTTTGTGGTGTTGATGCCGTCAAACGTGCTGCCATTGCCTTCGACTATGTTTTGAGCAACCTTGAAATAATAATAAGCATCATCTCGTACAAACCAATTATTGGGGAAGGCGTAAGGGTCTGCTTGGGCTGCTTTAAAATGCAGTCCAAACATGATGATCACCAGCAAAATTTCAAAAAATGGAATTCGTGTTGAGAAATTCTTCATCAGGGGATATCGAGTGTGATCTTTCCAAAATTTTCGCCGCGCTCCAGGCGTTCTTGAGCCACGGCGGCTTCTTTCAAGGGGAATGTTTTATCAAGGATGGGTTTTAGCTTTCCAGCAAAAACCAGATCCATCACTTCACGGAATTCTGCAATGGTGCTCATGGTGGAGCCAAGGATCGAAAGGTGTTTTGCAAATATAAAACGATTATCGATCTCAAATTTCGGCGCACCGCTGTTGCCAACGGTTAACAATCGACCACCTTTTCCGAGCGCGCGCAAACTCATCGGGAAGGTTGTGCCAACATTATCTACCACTACATTCACGCCTTGTTTATTTGTCGCGACAAAAACTGCTTTTGACCAATCTGCTTCCTTCGAGCGATCGATCAAAATATTTGCGCCAATGGCTTCGGCTTGTTTGAGCTTTTCGGCATTGGAGCCGATGACAATAACTTTTGCGCCAAGATATTTTGCTATCTGGATGGATGCGGAGTTCACGCCTCCACCCGCGCCGACTATGGCTACGGTTTCTCCAGCCTTCACTCCGCCGCGAGTGACTATGGAATGCCATGCAGTCTGATACACAAGTGCTGCTGCGGCGGCTTGATGCAGATCAAACCCAACAGGGACAATGTGTAATTGGCGCGCAGGCACGCAAATATATTCACAATACGTCCCACGGATGGTTTCGCCAAGCAAGTGCCAGCTCTTGCAGAGATTATCCTTGCCGGTTTTGCAGGCATCACATTCACCACATCCAACATTGGCATTGATGACAACTCTGTCACCAACTTTGATATCGGATACTCCAACACCCAGCGCAGTAACCTCGCCAGCACCATCCGCTCCGGGGATGTGGGGCAATTCCAACTTCAAACCAGCCCACCCATTACGGACAAATACATCCACCCGGTTCAGAGCCGCAGCCTTTAAGCGAACCAGGGCTTCACCAGGTTTAGGCTGTGGAGTTGGAAAATCGGCATATTGGAGGACATCCGATCCGCCGTGTTCTTGAAAGAGAATGGCTTTCATCTACTCATTATTTCCTGTCAGTATTATTCGATCGTGAACTCAATGATACCTGACTTTGCTGGAGTAAATCCAAAAGCATCAACAAGGAGCAATTGGTTATTGGTGACTTCTACATAACAGCGATAGGAGCCTGGCTCAAATCGGGCTGAGATAATTCCACTGTTGCGTTGATCTTGAAAGTTGAAAGTACGAGATGGCAGAGTTTGAAAATGATTATCGGTTGGGGAAAATCCTGGGTCATGAGTATAAACGATTGCATCCACAAAAAGGGCAATGAATTGGGTTGGATCATCGTTGTAAGGACGTTTCAGGGTTGCGATGTAACTTCCTGCAGGTGCAGTGAATGGACCAACCTTTTCCCAAACCCATTGGTTGGTATTTTCCTTCGAAACATCGCTGAATGCTCGGGTCTGTCCGTTTAGTGTCAGTTCTGCAGGTGAGGTATCTACCACACGTTTGAAATAGCGTATCCAAAAATAGACCGGACGGACTTCATCTTTGACAACATCAAAGTATATTGGTGAGCTACCGTAATTATCCATGAGAAACCCATTACCGCTCCAGTTTGAGGCGAAGGATGTTTCGACTTGCCATCCTGTCGGTGGAGTGAGGGACTCGGTTTCGATCCAATTTCGGTCAACTTGTAGTCGGTCACATTTGAGGTCAACCTGATTTACTTGTCCCTGCGAGATCGACCAGGAGAAGGTATCAGTAGAGGTTCGTTGGAATGAAACGACCGTGCTGATGCAGGCTGGGTTTAGTAAAGATTGAGTATCAATATCTACCCGGTCAAAGTATTTATTTACGGTCCATTTTGCTTGGGGAAAGCATTTATCCAAAGCGTTTTTGAGGGCATTTCGCTTTTCGAGCTCGCTTTGAGTAAATTTGTCGAGGATGATCGAACGATTTGGTCGTGGACTAATATTTTGTAATGTTGGCAAAACATCTTCAAGGGCGACATTTTTATACGCTAATGGCAGTTCTTCTGGAGGTAATTTGTCCATCATAAAGAGTTCGATCATTTGGTATTCGTTGTTAAGCGGCTCGTTTGCGCGCGGAATGGATGCAAGGACGATCAAATTATCAGGACTGGCGGCTTCCCATGCAAGTTCTGCTACTTCGCGACGCATTTGGCGATCACTGAAGTCAAACACTTCGTTAAAGTAGATAAACAAATTGAATATCGGTAACCAAATGAGGATCGTTACTGAAATTGCAGTGACCAAGGAACGGAAGTCATTCCCGAGAGCTCTCAGGCTTTCACGGGTAAATACATAAAGCCCTAGAGCGATGAGGATATATACAGCGGGAAGGGCGGGGTAGTACACACGTCCAAGAGGGGTGTGAGTCGCTATTGGGACAGGGAAGATAAAGAGCAGTAACCAGGTCAGGGTCCAGAATGGGAGGCGGCGACGAGCAGCAGCGACAGCCGCCACGAATCCAAATGTCAACCAAGGAAGGAGAAAAGCATTAACTAAAGGTCCGTTGCGGTTGTAGAGAAAATCCTCGAAGGGATGAATAAACCAACTGACGATGATATCTGTGAAATGATTCCATAAGGTTGTTGCACCATTATTGTCCCAGCCTTTTTCTTCGATGTTGTAATAACTGAGCCGCCCGGTAAGATAGGGGACCAACAAGGGCAGGGTAAGCAGCACGGGTGTCAGCAGAGCCATTAGATTCCGCATGGTATCTGCAAAAGTATCGCTTTGCCGCCGGGCTTCAACGAACACCAAAATGACCATTACGCCAACCATCGGCAGCACAGTGTCATAGGTCAACAAGCCGAGAGCCAGTGCAATACCTGAAAGTGAATAGATTGCCCAATGCTTATTTTTCAAAGCCCAGGCAAAAATTGCCAGAGTCAGAATGGGCCACAATTTCACATGACTTTCTACATTGGCGAGCCGGCTTGCACTGATGTCAAAAATGGATGCGCTCAACAGCCATGATGCAAGCAATGCCAAGGGCATGGCTGTGATCTGCCGCAGAAAAAGATAGAAAATAAAAGTAGCAATAACGCTGAAAATAGCTACTTCAAACCGAGCAGCAAACAAAGACGGACCCAGAATCTTGTGAAAGATGGTCTGCATGAAAAAACTGACAGGCAGAGCGTCGCGATGATATAAGCCGTTCGTATCCAAATCGCCTCGCAAGCCAAGCCAAACAACTTCTGCTGTCCATTTAGCTTCATCACCTTCGATGCCATAGGGAATGGACTTTAGTGCATACATGCGTCCGAATACCGCAAGTGAAATAATCGCAATGACCAGGGCTACTTCCCAATGAAAAGGAACAGGTCGAGCTTCTTCTAAATCCTTTTGGAGGATTTTTAGATTAAGGATGCTCCAGATAAGCAATCCGGCACTTGCAAGCAAATAAACCGCAAGCCCCAATGAGATCTGCGGACCACTAGAGACCATCCATTGGGCACTGCCAGCCAATGACATAAAACCCCATAAAAGACCAGCTTGAACTTTGCGGGGCGATTTGCGTATTGCAGCAAATACTGTCATGGCAAGGGCGAACGTACCTGTCAGAATATTGCTGGCAATGGCCGTTTGGTTGTAAAAAAGGAAAAGGTGATTTCTTTGCCAATGGACAAAAAAGAAGGGACGCCCTGGCAAATTGGGATCGTTGGGAATCTTGCCTGTCAATTGAGCTGGTGCTGAAAAGCTAGCGAAGATTGTCAGTGCTAGAAGGACTGAAACGAATAGAACTTCCCAGCGATGTTTGGAAATGAAGGTACTTAATTTTGACTTAAGATCGTTGGCTTGTTTCTCGGTTTCTTCGTGAATGTTCAACACCTCGAGAGGCGTCTCGATCTCGGTCCATTGATGGCGGCGTGATAAATAAAGCAGGGATAGCGCGAAGAGAACCGCAACTATCCCCGGAATCAGAGACCATATCAACGCACGATCCATGGAAGATTATTTGGAGCCTAGTTCAAGTCTCGAAATGACCAATCTTTGGATCTCGCTCGTGCCTTCGTAAATTTCTGTGATCTTCGCATCGCGGAAGTAACGTTCCACAGGCAGTTCCTTGCTATAGCCCATGCCGCCATGGATCTGCAGAGCTTGATGGGTGACGAACATGGCAGTTTCAGAAGCGAAGAGTTTTGCCATTGAGGCTTCGAGAGAATACCGTCCATCACCAGCTTTTGATTTTTCTTTTGCGATGGCGGCGTTATAGATCAACAAACGAGAGGCTTCGATGCGGGTCTTCATATCCGCAAGCTTGAAGCCAGTCCCTTGGAATTGCCCAATGGGTTGACCAAACGCTTCACGCTGACCTGCATACTGGCGGGCTGCTTCGTAGGCTGCTTCAGCAATTCCGAGCGCTTGTGTAGCGATCCCAATGCGACCTGCGTCCAACACGGTCATTGCGATCTTAAAGCCTTCACCTTCAGCCCCTAGCCTGTTCTCAACAGGTATGCGGCAATCTTCGAAGATCAACTCACTCGTCGCCGAAGCGCGGATGCCAAGTTTGGGTTCTTTCTTGCCGCGGGTTAGACCTGGCGTCTTGCCGTCCACGAGGAACGCCGTCACACCTTTCTGCTTTTTCTCCGGGTCGGTCATCATGAATACCACGAAGTAATCTGCCACAGGACCACTGGTGACCCAGGATTTCCGTCCATTCAAAATGTAGGAATCACCATCGCGGGTGGCACGGCTGCGCATCGTCCCTGCATCTGAGCCGCTCTGGGGTTCGGTCAAAGAATATGCGCCAATGGCTTTTCCAGAAGCGATGGGGGATATGTACTTCTTCTTTTGTTCTTCTGTTCCAAATTTCAAAATGCCATGACAGTACAAAGAGTTATTGACCGACATAATGACCCCGTGAGAAGCATCCACTTTGCAGATCTCCTCAAGGGCGAGTACGTAAGCCAAAGTGTCCATTCCTGCACCGCCATATTGTTCAGGCATTTCAATACCCATGAACCCCAGTTCGCCCATCTTCTTGATGGTGGCATGAGGAAAGTCACCGCTTTCGTCGAACTCAGCAGCAACCGGAGCGATCTCTTTTTGAGCGAAGTCGCGGGCAGCATCGCGGAGCATTTTATGTTCGTCAGAGAGCGGAAAAATGGGTAGATCTGTCATGTAGTTTCTCCATTTGTGATTTCTTGGATTATACCCTTTGTATTATTCGGAAATACGAGATTGACGGCTCATCTCGCTCTTAACTATAATATGGGTTATACGACACCAATACTCAGAGGGGTGTCGTTTTATGTCTTCGTCCAACTAACAGGAGGTATTCCCTACAAATATTTCACCCGTTTCTGAATCAGTACTGCGACCTAAATTTCAATTACTCAAAGGAGAGAGAGCATGAAATCGAAGTGGTTCGTGTTATTTAGCGTACTGGTCCTTGCCAGCGTTGTGGCGTCTGCTTGTGCAGGAGCTACTGGCGGTCAGGAAGCAAGTGGTGGACCTTTAAAATCCATTGGTGAAGGTGAAGGCGCGCTATCCATTGTATCTTGGGCGGGTTACATTGAGCGCGGTGAAACCGACCCGAATTTCGACTGGGTTACCCAATTTGAAGCCGAAACTGGCTGTATGGTGACCAACAAAACGGCTGCTACATCTGACGAAATGGTTGCGTTGATGAACGAAGGTGGTTTCGACCTTGTTACCGCTTCCGGCGATGCATCCAACCGTTTGATCTCTGGTGGACGTGTCCAAGAGATCAATATTGATCTCATCCCCAGCTATGGAAAAATCGACGAACGTTTGCAGAATGCCCCCTGGCATACAGTGGACGGCAAACATTATGGCGTTCCTTATTCTTCTGGTGAAAACATCCTGATGTACAACACCGAAGTCTTTGGTGACGAACCCCCCACAAGCTGGAACGTTGTTTTCGAAGAAATGACCCTGCCCGATGGCGAATCCAACAAGGGACGCATTCAGGCGTATGATGGTCCGATCTATGTTGCGGATGCTGCTCTCTATTTGAAGAGCACCCGCCCTGAACTCGGCATCACCGATCCGTACTCCCTCAAGCGTGAACAGTTCGATGCCGTGATCGAACTCCTGCGCCAACAACGCACCCTCATCAACCGCTACTGGCACGATGCATTTATCCAGATGGATGATTTCACCAACGAAGGTGTTGCAGCTTCCGGTTCTTGGCCTTTCCAGGCGAACCTGTTGAAAGCTGGCGGCGCCCCGATCGAAAAGACGGTGCCTGTGGAAGGTGCAACCGGTTGGGCTGACACCACCATGCTCCATGTCGATTCTGAACACCCCAACTGTGCATACATGTGGATGGAATGGTCTTTGAACCCCAAAGTGCAGGGCGACCTCGCTGCCTGGTTCCAGAACGTTCCTGTCCGCCTCGATGCCTGTGAAGGCAACGAATTGCTCGGTCCTGATGGCTGTGTCAACAACGGCTTGAACGACTTCGACAAGATCCAGTGGTGGCGCACCCCCACCTCCACTTGTAGCGATGGTTCCACAGATTGTGTCCCCTACCACGAGTGGGTGACCCAGTATGTTGCCGTTATCGGCGGTCGCTAATCTCTAACGTGTTTCTGCATCAGGCGGGACTAGTCTCGCCTGATGCCTTTATTATTTTGGAATAAATGGGTTTCAACATCATGACCAATCAATCTATGCCAGCAATCAAGTTCGATAAGGTAAGCCGACATTTTGGAGAGGTTCGAGCCGTAGATGAAGCCGATCTCGAAATTCGAGATGGTGAATTCTTTTCCATGCTTGGACCATCCGGTTCCGGCAAAACCACCTGTCTGCGCATGATCGCAGGATTTGACAGACCTACCTCCGGGCAGATATACCTCTACGGACAGGATGTTTCGAACTTGCCACCTTATGAGCGCGATGTGAACACAGTCTTTCAGGATTATGCTCTCTTCCCGCACATGAACGTGGCAGACAATATTGCCTATGGATTGATGGTCAAGAAAGTCGCCAAGCCCGAACGCATGAAACGCGTGGATGAAATGCTGGACCTTGTCCAACTCTCAGGCTTTGGCGGACGCAAACCCTCTCAGCTTTCCGGTGGACAAAGACAACGCGTCGCACTTGCCCGCGCTTTGGTCAACCACCCCAAAGTTTTGTTGCTCGATGAACCGCTCGGCGCATTAGACTTGAAACTCCGTCAGCAAATGCAGATCGAATTGAAGGCGATCCAAAAGCGGGTAGGTATCACCTTCATCTTTGTCACTCACGATCAAGAAGAAGCTCTGACAATGAGTGACCGTATCGCATTGTTCAATAAAGGTAAGATAGAACAGATCGGTTCTCCCGCTGAAATTTACGAACACCCCGCCAGCGAATTTGTCGCTGGTTTTGTTGGTACATCCAACCTCGTGAGCGGTGAAGTTGCCAAACGCATCACCAATTTGGATGGTACCTTCTCCATTCGCCCTGAAAAAATCCACCTCGGCAATATCAACGAAAAAGCTCCCGCAGATAGCTACACTACCGATGGTATTGTCCGCGATGTGATCTACCTCGGTCTTTATACTCGTTACCTTGTTGAACTTGATGGTGGCGGTGACCTGGTAGTTGTCGAACAAAACTTGAAGACAACCTCAATGGATGTTCTAAAGATCAAAGGTCAGCGCACTCGTTTGTTTTGGAACAAAGACCACATTAGCAGGATCGGAGCATAGCATGTTGCAGCGCTTCTCCACTTATTTTTACCTGCGCCCAAAGCTCGTCCTTTGGCTCATGCTTGGACCACCCATGTTGTACATGCTGGTTGTCTATCTTGGGTCGCTGTTCAATCTGTTGGTCTTTAGCTTTTACTATCTTGAGCAATTTACAGGTCAGATCGTGCAGGAGTTTACCCTTCAAACCTATGCCCGCGTCTTAGAACCTGCTAACCTGGAAATTCTTTCTCGCACCACGGTGATGGCAATTGCAGTAACAGTTGCAGATGCCATTATTGCATTTCCTCTTGCCTATTACACCGCTCGTTTTGCATCGCCAAAACTTAAGACCTGGCTGATCATAGGTGTTACCATCCCATTGTGGTCAAGTTATCTTGTCCGCGTGTATGCCTGGAAGTTGATCCTTGCCAAAGAAGGTATCCTCTCCTGGTTTATCAACTTGCTGGGTCTGAATGGTTTGCTGGACTGGCTTCTCAGCATTCCAAGCATAGGCGGCTCATCCCTGGCGCTTTCTCCGATCGGAATGTTCATTGTCTTCGCTTATATCTGGCTTCCTTATATGATCCTTCCCATTCAAACTGCGCTTGAACGTGTGCCGCATTCTTTGGTCGAAGCTTCCAGTGATTTGGGTGCTAAACCCCTTCAAACCTTCCGTACCGTGCTTTTGCCGTTGGCGTTTCCGGGCGTGGTCGCAGGCTCGATCTTTACCTTTTCACTGACACTTGGCGATTTCATCATCCCATTGAGCCTTGGTAACTCCAAATTTTTTGTGGGGCAGGCAGTCTATTCCTATCAAGGAACTGCTGGCGATATTCCGCTAGCTGCCGCCATGACCATGGGACCCGTTGTGATCATGATCATTTACCTACTCATCGCTCGCAGATTGGGAGCTTTCGATGCGCTCTAATTCATACTCAGGTCAATCTGCTTCCTTGGGATTAAAGGTCGCTGCATATGCTGCCTTGATCTTTTTGCATTTCCCGATCTTTATCATTTTTCTATATACTCTCACGCCAGATGAAACTACCTATACATTCCCATTACCTGGCATCACATTCAAATGGTTTGGAGCAGCCCTTGAACGCCCTGACCTTTGGCGTGCACTAACTCTGTCATTGCAAGTGGCTGCTGTGGCTACTGTCTCTGCGCTTATTCTTGGTACGCTCGCAGCCGCCGCTGTGTATCGCAGTAATTTCTTCGGTAGAGAAGCGATCTCCTTCCTGCTTGTCCTCCCGATCGCGTTGCCTGGTATCGTTACCGGTATTGCATTACGAACCGCCATTGGCAGTTTTGACATCCCATTTTCTTTCTGGACGATCGTCATTGGTCATGCCACGTTCTGTGTGGTTGTTGTCTATAACAACGTCCTCGCGCGTTTTCGACGCATGCAAGGTTCTCTCATCGAAGCCTCCATGGATTTGGGCGCGAACTCCTTCCAAACATTCTGGCATGTTGTATTCCCGAACATTGCAACAGCTTTACTTGCAGGCGGTATGCTTGCTTTTGCGCTTTCTTTTGATGAAGTCATCGTCACAACATTTACTGCGGGTCAACAGACCACGCTTCCCATTTGGATCTTCAGCCAACTTTCCCGCCCGCGTGACCGTCCTGTAACCAATGTGGCTGCGATGATCGTCATGCTCATCACTTTCCTGCCCATCTTTTTTGCTCAACGACTATCAGCGTCCACTTCTGATACAGAAGGAAAGACGGAATAAAAAAATGAGACAGCCCCAGCGGCTGTCTCATTTTTCGCCTCTTTCTGGACCTTGACCTGTTTCACCCTATTTGATATTCTCTTCCTTCGATATGACTGCCTCTTACTTAAACCCAAAATGTGAAGCCCGTCCCAAACGCGCCACTGGTTGCGCTGTTTTCGCTATTGCTCCCATCACTAAAGGAGAGCTCATCTCCCTGTGGGGGGGACACATCATCCAAAAAAGTCAGCTTGACCATAACATGCCACGCTTTACAGAACGCGTGATTCAGATCGATGAAGACCTTTACCTGCTTACCTCGGCGGAGAAGGAACCGAACGATTGTTTCAATCATTCCTGCGAGCCAAATTTAGGTTTCACAGGTCAGATCGGTTTGGTCGCCATGCGCGATATTCAAACCGGCGAAGAATTGACTTTTGACTACGCCATGTCTGATGGGGGACCTTATGATGAATTCAACTGCGACTGTGGCAATCCAACCTGCCGTCATAAAGTGGCTGGGAACGATTGGGCGTTGCCAGAACTTTGGCAAAAGTACGATGGCTACTTCTCTTCTTACCTGGCTCGCCGCATTGAAAAATTGAGGAAATGAAGTTTTCCTTCCCCTTAAAAATCTATTTTGTTGCGCTCGTTTTGCGGCTCATTCCCATCCTCCTGACCATGAATCTTGGCATCGGGCTGGATGACATGTTCCAATACGACATGCTTGCTCGCAGCCTTGCCTCAGGGCATGGATTTCGCTGGTACGCACAGGAAGACCTCAAGCTTCTCGAACCCTACGTGGACTTTGACCTTTCCACTGCTTCTGGTTACGACCCGCAATATGGGCTATATACCTCGTTTCGTGCACCGCTATACCCATCTTTTCTCGCCCTCGTCTATTCCATCAGTGGACTTGGCTTTACGCGTTTCTTTGCTGCGCGAATCGCCCAAGGTATTCTATTAGGCGCACTTCTAGCTCCACTGGCTTATCTTGTCTCCAAACAATTCTTTTTTCTTTATTCCCTTAACGAATCATTGGTTGAAAAGATATCTCGCCTCTCAGCATGGATCGTTGCCTGTTATCCCATGCTTATTGTCTATCCACTTGTTTTGGGGACGGAGAATCTTTTCTTTATCCTTCTTCTTTCCTCCTTTTACTATCTTCTCATAACCCTTAAATCTCCCACTGGATCGAACTTATTACTTTCCGGCATTCTTCTCGCTCTAACGGTACTCACACGTTCAGTGGCATTTCCCTTTGCGGTATTTGCCATTCTCTATTTGTTTTATTTCCACCGCACAAAGGCGTTGACCGTGCTCATTGCATTTGTGTTGGTCCTCGCCCCTTGGTTTGTTCGTAATTCTCTACTACATAACAAATTGACCGGTATCGAAACCTCATTGGGCTATAACCTCTACCTAGGCTACCACCCGGAAGGGAATGGTTCTTTCATCTTTGGTCCATCTCTGGATTTACTTACTATCATGGACGACGCCGAACGTGATGCCGTCGGTACACGAAAAGCGATTGAATTTATCCGTGCTGAACCTAAGCGGTTTGTTCCACTTGCTGTGTACCGTCTTGGTTTCTTCTTCGGTTTGGAGAAAAGAGGATTGATATATTTCTACTCAAACAATATCCTCGGGTACATTCCCGCTTTCTTGTTATTGTTGATTTCTGTGGTTCTTCTTTTGCCTTTTGTCTTTGTTTGTATTTTCGCTGTCCTTGGTTTCACAGCGATTAAATTCTCTCCGCAAAAGAATTTATTGAACTTGCTGTTTCTTGGCTACATCCTTCCGCATGTCTTGATTCTTTCGGAAGACCGTTTTCACTTAGCTTTGATCCCTTTTTTTGCTATATTGGCAGCAATGGCATTTATTTTATTAAGAGAGCACAAATATTCCCAGTTTATGTCACCGATGACATCGGCTATGGCTGTGATGTTGATTCTTCTTCTAACCCTAAATTGGGGACTAGAATTAAACCGTGATGCGTATCAAATAGCTGCCCTCCTTGGACCTTTTGGGAATCAGATGTATTTTCCCTATTGAGGTTCTTTACTGCTTTGGGTGTTAATTAATGGTTTGGAGAAAAGATGAAATATGTAACCGGAGATAAACTAAGTTTTGATTGGAAAATTGTCACAATTACCATCGTAAGTACCCTTTTGATCATGGTGGATTACTATCACAAACTCTTTGCCTATAAATATTGGGACCGTATCTTGCTTTATTTGATGATCCCACTTTTGATAACGATCTTCCTTTTTCGGGAAAACCCAAAAGAGTATGGCTTTTCGTTCGGTAATTGGAAATTAGGGTTGCTCTTCACTTTGATCGGTATGTTACTCATGGCGCCTGTTATTTATTATTTAGGGCATGGCGATGTCGCGATGAGGATTTATTACGAGCGGTTTTTGACCGGACTGCCCTGGACGACTTTCCTCGATCTGTTTGGCTGGGAATTTTTCTTCCGTGGTTGGATACTTTTTGCATACACACGTAAGTTTGGTCCAGATGCCTTGTGGCTCCATGCCGTCCCATTCGCATTGGCACATTTGGGCAAACCAGAGGTTGAAACTCTTTCCACTATCTTTGGTGGATTTGTCTTTGGCTGGGTGGCATTGCGAACAAATTCTTTTGTGTATGCATTCTTGATCCACTGGTTCATTGGAACATTTATTATCATTGTGGCTGCAGGAGTGATCTGATATGGATGCTTACGAAGTTCGTCCAGCTTTTGAAGCGGAGGCGAAGCAAATCAAGGATCTAATTCATGAAGTGGGAATCAACCCCACGGGGCTGGATTGGAAGCGTTTTCTCGTCGCAGTGGATGGTACTGGGCGAGTGATCGGCTGCGGTCAGATCAAGCCTCATGGAGGCGACATCCTCGAATTGGCTTCGATCGCCGTGCCTCCCTCGCATCGCGGACAGGGGATTGCTAGAAAGATCATCGAGATTTTGTTGGCAAAGAATCCACGACCGTTGTATCTGATGTGCATCGAACACAATGGACCCATGTATGAAAAATTCGGATTTCGCACCATTGGATACAATGAAATGCCAAGATATTTTCAGCGTATTCAAAAATTGTTCGATGTTTCCAAGACCGTTCGCCGGGTAGATGAAAGTTTGTTGGTGATGAAGTTGGAGTAGAATCGCAGTATGAAAAATGTGCTTTATACGCTGGTGGGTGTGATGGCGGGATTTGCGCTCGCGGGCTTGCTTTTGTTCATCTCTCGCGCTCCAGCTGGAGAACCGATCAAACTATTGCCCGCACCAACCAAAGAGCCCATTGCTGTGCATATCATTGGTGCTGTACCGCGCCCCGGATTATATGAATTTGCAGAAGGCGCAAGGGTGCAGGATGCCATCGATGCAGCGGGTGGTCTATTGTCGAGTGCAAATATCGATTCGATAAACCTTGCCGCGCTTCTAGTAGACGGACAACAATTGACCATTCCGTACAAAGATGGGCAAGCGCCTGAGGCAACGATAGAAGAGGATGATACGCTTGTGTTGCCCGGTTCCACCGAAGAGCCTTCCTCTCAAGTTTCAGAAGAATTGATCAATATCAATACAGCCTCTGTTGAAGAGTTGGATAGTCTGCCGGGAATTGGACCGACCATTGCGCAACGCATCATCGATTACCGCGATGAGAATGGTCCCTTCCAGACCATTGAAGATATTTTGAATGTTTCCGGAGTGGGTCCTTCCACCTTTGACCAGATCAAGGATCTTATAACAACCTAATGGGCTTCGATCATTTTTCAGCCATTGCACCGATTTACGCTCGAGTCACATATTCTAAAAAAGAAGTGATGCGCGAAGTTGCCTCTCTACCAGTTCAGGGACGTTTACTGGATGTGGGCGGTGGAACTGGACGTGTTTCGTCAGCCATTCGTGAATATGTGGATGAAGTCATAATTGCGGATGTCTCGTTTGGAATGTTAGCCCATGCGCCTCGACCCTCCCTCCAGCCTGTTTGCGGAATTTCTGAGTCTTTGCCCTTCGCCGATAACTTCTTTGAACGCGTCATCATGGTGGATGCCTTGCACCACGTTGCGGACCATGCCCATACCGCCCATGAAATGTTCCGCGTGCTGAAACCCGGTGGTGTGCTTGTCATCGAGGAGCCTGATATCCGCACCTTCGGAGTGAAGTTGATCGCATTGGCAGAGAAATTATTGCTCATGCGCAGCCACTTTCTCGCCCCAGATGGGATCATGAAATTATTTGATGTTGGGGAAATAGAAACCAAGTCAGCTGATGGGACCGCTTGGGTGATCGTAAAAAAATAAAAAACTCGGAGGTTTTGAAGCCTCCGAGTTTTTTCTAACCAGCTAACACATGTCTTGAAATGACAAGCCTGTGAATTTCGCTTGTCCCTTCACCGATCGTCATGAGACGGGCATCGCGGTACATGCGCTCAACAGGATATTCTCGACTGTACCCATATCCGCCATGGATTTGGATCGCGTCATAGATCACGCGCTCTGCCATTTCAGTGGCATACAGTTTGGCGATTGCAGCTTCCTTGCTGTACGGACGCCCCTGATCTTTGAGCCAGGCAGCTTTATAGGTATAAGTCCGTGCGATCTCGATCTCCATCTCCATGTTCGCAATTTTGAATTGGATCGCCTGAAAATCTGCCAGCGACTGGTTGAATGCCTTACGTTCCTTGGCATATTGAACCGCTGCTTCCATCGCACCGCGTGCCAAGCCCAGCGAGATCGCGCCAATGCTGATGCGACCCGCATCCAGCGTGGAGAGGGTTTGTTGCAAGCCTCTGCCTTCGGGACCTATCAGGTTGCTCAGCGGAACGCGCACGTTGTCGTAGGTCACAGCATGGGTGGGGGAGCCGCGCAAGCCCATTTTCTTTTCAGCAGGGGCAATGCTCAACCCTTTGGAATCAGTTGGCACAAGGATCATGCTCAACGATTTCGAGCCGCCTTTCGGGTCGGTGCGGACAAGGGTGATGATGTATTCAGCAATGCTGGCATTGGTGTTCCACATCTTCGCACCATTGATGACCCATTCATCGCCATCTTTTTCCGCGCGAGTGGTGACTCCGCCTTGAATGTCTGACCCTGCGCCAGGTTCAGTGAGCGCCAATGCGCCAAGTTTGTTCTTGCCGCTGCCCACCAAAGGAAGCCATTTTTTCTTTAGTTCTTCGCTGCCATACAATGCGATGGGAGCCGTTCCCAAGCCGTTGTGCGCAGTGAATGCCAAAGCCGTCGAACCGCAGCCCCAACCTAATTCTTCAAAGGCGATGGCATTCGAGACCATGTCCACATTTGCCCCGCCGTATTCTTCGGGAATGCTCATGCTTGCCAAACCCACCGGACCTGCCTTGCGAAATGCCTCCCAGTTGAACTCTTCTTTTTCATCCACCTCGCGCGCTTTTGGGCGAAGCTCTTTTTCAGCAAATTCATGGACGATCTTTTTCCATGTTTTTTGCTCTTCGGTTAGATCGAAATTCATATTTACTCCTCAGCAGTGAATTCTTGCAACAATTTTTGTGCTAATTTTATTTTGTCCTTGGGTACGAAAACTTGCACCCGCCCCAGCAGGTCAATTGTAACGGGATAAATCGAATGCCCCACAGATTCTTGAAATAACTCCACATCGATTCCGTTGGCTTCGAGAAAACTTTCCAACAGATCCGCTTGCATGCGGTTGGTAAGCTCGGTCAATAACTCATACTTTAGCTCGTCCATGGTTACCTCCAGAGAGCAACGAACAGAACGGTCCACAAAATGCTCACGATCAACTGGCGTACGCCGATGCGAACGGGTTTCCATCCCACCGCGGGATGGGTGATACCCCAGATCGTTTCAAGCCATTGCACCAAAAAAGGGACAAAGATGAACAGCGGAACAAAAGTGGATAATCCCAGTCCTGCCGCAAGAAGCAAATTGAAGGATGTGTACAACAACGTGCGGCTTCCCATCTTCCACCAGGCGGCTCGACTCGTCGCCGTTACCTGCTCCTGCGCCATTTCCCTTTGACTCAACCGAAGATACGCGTACACAATGCTGGCAGCCGATTGCAGCCACGTGAACAACCAAAGCCACCAACCGGTTGGGTGATACTCGCCAATGCCAACCCAAAAGGCAGCAGGTGCGGTCAATGCCAGTACACCCGTTGCTATAACCTCCACACTGACCTGTTTGCGCTCGGCGCGTTTGCTCACCAGCCACAAATGCCATGCAAATACAGGCGCTCCCGGAACCGCCAAATAAAGGATATAACTGTAGCCGGAGAGGATAAGTCCGATCAAGGCTGCGGCGGCGATGATGCTATAGACCAGCAGCCAGAACCGGGCGGCGGGAAGATCCGCAGCGGAACGCCGTCCGCTCAATGCTTTGATAACGATCGTGATCGGTTGTCGAATCAAGAATGCAGACATTGCTGCGATCGTGAGATAAAGGGTTGGAGAGTGAAAAGTTCCGCCTGCAAAAATTCCGACCAGTAATGGGCTGAAAATAAACACCCAGGAACCATGGTCTTGGGGCAGGGCAATTTGACGTTTGAAATACGATTGCATCGGAGCAAGGATACAGGAAAAGGATATCTAGCGCAAGGTGCGTCTGTGTATAATTGAAAAAAATTTAGGAGAGATATTCGTATGTCGAAAAAGAAATTAGAAGTCATCTCAAAAATGGTAGACTGAGGCTCAAACCCCAATAGGGAGCGAGCGAATGGATCTTACAGATGAACAATGGGCAGTTGTAGAAGCATTG
>JBEBCV010000059.1:0-3984 GCA_041157505.1 Chloroflexota bacterium
CAGGGCTTCAAAGACTCCACGAGTAAAAGGCAAACGGGTTCGTGCATCATGCTTCAAAAAGACAACCTGCCGCTTTTCACTTTCCGTGCCAAAAAATGCTGTGATCGAAACCCCCAGGGCATTCGCTAATTTATACAACGTGCTTACCGATGGAGAAGTTTTACCCCGCTCGATCATCGATAGCGCATTTGCAGAAAGCCCGCTGCGTGAAGCCAAGGTACGCATTGAGATCCCCCGCGCCTCTCGTAATTCTCGCAGACGGGAAGAAACGTCTACCGATAATGCATCTCGCTGAAAAGACTCCATAAATAACTCCAAATCCAAGGCAAATTTTGATTAATATTCCCCAAATTATACACTCATTTTTGTGACATTAAACGAAACTTAATATGACACACTCCACTATTGTACAAATCGTCACAATATTATGATGCAGTTGTAAATATTCGTTTATATGCATATAAGAAGGTGACCCATGGTTAACCCCAGCCTAAAACAAGAGATTTCCCAACTTGAAGCCAATTTTTGTGCTGCACTGTCTGACCCCCTCCGCCTTCTCATCCTTTACACCCTCAATGATGGACCGCACAACGTTACCGAATTGGCAGGCGAGCTCGGTATCAACCAGCCTACAACCTCGCGCCACCTCAAGGTTTTGCGAGAACGTGGTTTGGTTGAAAGCACTCGCAGCGGAACCACCATCACTTACAGCTTATCTGACCCACGTCTAATTCAGGCACTTGACCTGTTGCGAAGCATCATGCGTGAGCGACTCGCTTATCAAGCGAACCTGATCAATGAAACCGTACAGGAGTCTCTATGAACAAACGCTTCCCTTCCTGGACATTGGGATTGGTCGGCATTCTTTTGCTGATCCTTGTCCCTGTCTTGTACTTCCTTCCTCGTGCGCAAGCAAAGAACGACCCGACTTCTTATATCCCCGAAAAGCCCGTGCACGTAGACCACACAGACATCGTTCAGGGTGAATTTAAAACCGGACAAGATGTGACCCGTGCTTGTTTGGAATGCCATGAAGATGCAGCAACAGAAATGATGGCAACCACCCACTGGACATGGGAATCAAAAGAATTCGATGTCCCATGGCGTGATGAACCCGTCACAATTGGTAAAGCCAACCAGATCAACAATTTCTGTATTGGCACCCAAGGCAACGAAAACAAATGTATGTCCTGCCATGCTGGTTATGGTTGGGAAGAGGGGCGCGAAGCACAAAAATCAAACCCTGAAAATGTGGACTGCCTCGCCTGCCATGCTGACCCTGGTACATATGGCAAAGGTACCTTTGGCAACCCAGCCGAAGGCATCGACCTGCTCGCTGCAGCACAGTCCGTGAAAACCCCAACCCGTGAAAACTGCGGAAAATGTCACTTCGACGGTGGCGGCGGTAACGGCGTCAAACACGGCGACCTCGATGAAAGTCTCTACTTCCCCTCCGAAAATCTTGACGTTCACATGGGCGGCGAAAATGACATGCAATGTGTTGACTGCCACTGGACGGAAGATCACCAAGTTCTCGGGCGTATGATTGCAGATAACTACACCATTGACCCCAAAGAACAGGTCTCTTGCGAACAATGCCATGTGGATCAGAAACATGAAGATGAACGCATCAATACCCATCTTTCTTCTGTAGCCTGCCAAACCTGTCACATCCCTGCGCTCGCTCTTGAAGACCCCACAAAAGTGTATTGGGACTGGTCACAAGCTGGTCAGGATGGACGCGAAGATGACCATTTCACCTATCTCAAGATCAAAGGTGAATTCGTCTACGACAAGGCATTTGCTCCCACCTATCTTTGGTTCAATGGCAATAATGAATATCGTTACATCCTTGGCGACCCGCTCGGCGAAGACGGCATCACTTACATCAACAAACCTGCCGGCAACATTGAAGACCCAACTGCCAAGATCTTCCCCTTCAAACTTCACATCGCCAAGCAACCGTACGATGTAAAGAACAACTACCTGTTACAACCTGTCACCTCTGGCAAAGATGGTTTCTGGACCACTTTCGATTGGGACAGCGCCTTCAAACTCGCCGCACCCATCACCGGTCTCGATTACAGTGGTGAATACGGCTTCACTGAAACTTACATGTACTGGCCCACAACCCATATGGTGCAACCTGCCGACCAGGCACTGCAATGTGACTCCTGCCACGGCGAAAATGGACGCATGGATTGGGAAGCCCTCGGTTACCCCGGCGACCCGATCGATTGGGGTGGGAGATAAACCATGAAAAAATACACTCTCATTACACTGATCGGATTAGCCATCCTCGCACTTGCCTTTGGGATCAATGCGGCTCTCGCCGCGCCCAAAGCGGACCTGCCCCAACAAGCCTCGGTCATTCACCCAGACTTTGCCCTGCTCGATGAGAACGGCGTGAACGTACTTGAAAGTAATGGCGCCATTTCCACCATGCAAACCTGCGGACAATGCCATGATACAGAATTCATTGCATCTCACGCGTTTCACTCTGACCTCGGTTTGAGCGAATATGTCAATCGCAGCGAAACGCTCGACCTGAGTAATGGTCTCTTTGGCGAATGGGACCCAATGACCTACCGCTTCCTCTCCACATCCAACGATGAACGGCTCGACCTGAGCACTGCCGAATGGCTGATGCTCAACGGCGCCCGCGTCGTTGGCGGCGGACCTGCAGATACCTCCCGTGACGGCAAAGACCTCACCTCCCTTAGCCCAAACAAAGCCAATCCCGAAACCGCTATCTTGAATGAAGATGGCAGTATTACGGCTTGGAACTGGGACAAATCTGGCACAATGGAAATGAACTGCTTCCTCTGCCATCTTGAAACACCCAATAACGAAGCACGTGTAGAAGCGATCCAGGCTGGTGAGTTTGGGAATGCCACCACCGCCACATTGCTCGGACTGAACATCGTCAACAAGGTGGATGGCGCCTGGGCGTACAACCCCGAAGCCTTCAATGAAAACGGTGAGTTGCAAGATAACCAATTGGGCATTCAAGACCCGACCAACGCAAATTGCGCCACTTGTCATGGTGAAGTCCACGCAACTGAAGATCCGCTAACCTTCACTGCTTGTGATCTTGAGTATCCCCAGACTGCTACAACCGGTCAGGTTGTTTCTGCGCAGCGCATCAATGACTCTGGTGTGAACCTCAGCAACAAGAACGAACTCGACCGCTCATGGGATATCCATGCCGAACGCCAATTGCAATGCACCGACTGTCACTATGCTCTCAACAATCCCTCACATCTGAGTGAGATTCAAGCCAATAACCCCGAGCATTTGGTCTACGATCCAAGATCGTTGGAAATTGGCGAATACCTCGAACGCCCTGATCACAACTTCGCTCGCGGACAAAGCGCACAATTCAATCTTGCGCCTGACTACAAAGGTACGATGCGCCGCTGCGAGAACTGCCACGACGCGAACAAGGGTCACGCAGATTGGCTGCCCTACATCGAAACCCACATGGATGCCGTCGCCTGCGAAACCTGCCACATCCCGCAGATGTACGCTCCCGCCATTCAAACCTACGATTGGACCGTGGTTACTACTGATGGAACCGCTGTTGAAACCTGCCGCGGTATCGAAGGCACTCCTAATCAAGTTACCTCGCTTGTCACAGGGTACGAACCTGTGCTTCTGAACCGTACAAATATGGACGGGCAAAAATTGCTCACACCATATAACCTGATCACATCCTTCTACTGGGTCTATGATGATGCCAATGGCAACACCCGCCCGGTTCGCAAAATGGACCTCGAAGCAGCTTTCCTCGAAAATGGTGCCTATGCTGCTGACATCGTGACCGCCTTCGATGAGAACAGTGACGGCAAATTGAGCAACAACGAACTTACCATCAACTCCGCCGCCAAAGAGGAAGCTGTCAAAGCCAAACTCTCCGCGCTTGGACTGAACAATGTCCGCATGGATGGCATGGTACAGCCGTATAGCATCAACCATAATGTG
>JBEBCV010000060.1:0-7378 GCA_041157505.1 Chloroflexota bacterium
AAGCCAATGCGAAGCGCGTCAATGCATCCAACGTTGAATTCCGCCAGGGCTATCTTGAAAACCTACCCGTGGAAAGCAACACGGTGGATGTCATCATCTCGAACTGCGTCATCAACCTTTCTCCAGATAAAGCCAAAGTGTTCACCGAGGCTTTTCGCGTGCTTGCGCCGGGCGGCAAACTCGCCGTCTCCGACATAGTCACCGATGGTCCTCTGCCTGAACCCGTCAAGCAAAGTTTGAGCGCATGGGCAGGCTGTGTCGCAGGTGCTGTCGAAGCCAAAGATTACATCGGCATGATGGAAGCAGTTGGCTTCACAGATATATCCATCAAGCCCGTCTTCTTCGACAAGGAAACAGTTGACTCTGCCCTGGCGGATATGGAAATGGATGTGAACGAATATCCTCTCGAAGATATCTATAAGGCTGTCTATAGCGCAAAGATCACCGCCTACAAACCTGCATAATTTTTCTTGCAGATAATCATGACTCACCCCGAAATTAAGTTTTCGCGGGTGAGTTTGTTTTTAAGGGCAAATGGGAATGGATAAATGCTGAAAAGGCGGATTTCTTAATCCTTTTCCGCGTTCATCCGCGCTCGTCAGCGTCCCATTTTAAATTCGGGGGTAATTATGTTTATGTTTAATGTCATCTTGACAGTGCAAAGTTTCAGGTGTAAAAACAAACCGACTAGTCGGTTTTTATTTTTACCTCATATAGAATAGAACTAAGGAAAGAATGCAACAACGCAGCGAAGAAACCCGTTCGAAGATCATTTTCTCAGCCATCAAATTATTCTCCAGCCGCGGCTTTGCCGCCGCCAGTGTAGATGATATTTGTGCAGATGCAAGTATCAGCAAAGGCGCGTTCTATCATCACTTCAAAACCAAGCAAGACCTCTTCCTCGCCTTGCTAGATGGCTGGCTTGAAACCATTGATAATGCCATTGAAGCCTCAAAGGATAAAACTGTCCCTGAGACGTTCATGCAGATCACCGAAGCATTCCCCTATATCTTCGCAACAGCAAATGAAGGCTTGCCCATGTTCCTTGAATTTTGGCTGCAAGCCAGCCGTGACGAAAAGATCTGGCAGGCAAGCGTGAAGCCTTACCGCCGTTATCACAAATACTTTACTGACCTCATAAAGCGAGGCGTGGATGAAGGTTCGTTCGTTGAAGTAGACCCCAATCTAGCTTCTCGCATGATCATTTCCACCGCAATGGGCTTGTTGCTGCAAAGTCTTATGGACCCCAAAGGCGCGAAATGGGAGAAGGTCGCGCGCGATAGTACAACCATGTTGGTTGACAGTATGTTGAAGAAATAGGAATATCCAATATGTGGTTAGTCACGGGTGCAACAGGGCACGTGGGGAATGTCCTCATTAGAAAGCTTTTGGAACGCGGGGAAAAGGTTCGGGCGTTGATCCTGCCCGGCGAAAGCCGCGAATCCATTTCGGGATTAAGAGTCGAAGCGATCGAGGGTGATGTCATGAATCTCGACGCCATGTTCGCATCCATGCGCGGCGTGAAAGGAATCTTCCACTTGGCGGGTGTCATCTCGATCATGCCTGGTCAAAATCCACATGTGAGAAAGGTCAACGTGGAGGGAACTAAGAATGTAATCCGCGCGGCGATGGAACATGGGACGAAGTTGATATACACATCTTCCATTCATGCCATCAGACGAGTCGAAGACGGGGTGATCGATGAGAATGTGCCGTATGACATGAATAATCCGTACGGCGCATATGACCGCTCGAAAGCAGAAGCAACGCTCGAAGTATTGAAAGCGGCTCACACCGGGCTGGATGCTGTTGTGACCTGCCCCACCGGCGTGATCGGCCCATATGACTTTCGCGGCTCAATGATGGGAGCGGTCATCCATGATGCAGCGACAGCGAAACCCACCTTATATGTAGACGGCGCCTATGACTTTGTGGATGTGCGCGATGTGGCAGAGGGATTGATCTCTGCTGCCGAAAACGGCAAACGCGGCGAGAGTTACATTTTATCGGGGCATAAGATCTCGGTGCGGTACTTGCTTGAAACCGTGCGAGAAATCACTGGCAGGAATTTTTTTCAAATGAAGATTCCCTTCGACCTGGCAAAATTTGCGGCGATGTTCACACCGCTGTATTACCGTTATGCAAATGAGACACCCCGCTTCACGCCGTATTCATTGGAGGTGTTGCAAAGCAATTCGAACATCAGCCATGCCAAGGCAACCCGAGAATTAGGATATCACCCACGTTCACTGTACGTATCAATTCGTGATGCAGTGAAGTGGTTTTTAGAAAGACGGAAGTGATAGTAGCTGAATGTAAAAATAATTTCAAAATTAACCAAAAGAGGAAACCATGAAAATCGTTACCGATTGCGCGGCAGATATGTCAAATGAGGAATTGGAAAAACTGGGCATTGTGCAAGCCCCACTATTCATCCAATTTCCGGAAGGCGAAGTAAACTCGGCGGATATTACTGCCGATGAGTTCTATAACCGATTGGAAGCGATGCGTCCGCAAATCCCAACAACAGCACAGCCTTCAAGCGGCATCTTTGCGGAGTTATACCGCAAGCTGGCACAGGCGGATAAGAACATCCTGTCGGTGCATATTTCTTCTGGCTTGAGCGGCACGATCAACTCAGCACGAGATGGCGGCGAGCAGGTGAAGGGCGAAGCGAATGTCAACTTTTGGGACACGCTGACCCTCTCTGGCGGCGAACGTTTTCAAGTGATGGCTGCCGCTTTGGCAGACAAAGCAGGTTGGGCGATGGATAAGATCAATGAACGCCTGACCAAGATCCGTGAGAAGACCGAAGTCATTTACACGCTCGATACCTTGGAATATCTCGCTCGCGGTGGGCGTATTGGACGTGTGAAAGCGATGGCTGGCGCGTTACTAAACTTAAAGCCCATCATCCGTGTGGATACGGATGGCAAGTACAGCACCGTCAAAAATGAACGCACGCTCAACAAGTCTATGGCGGCAATGGCAGATTATCTGGCTGAGAAATATGGGAACACCCCGGTCTGGGTCACCGTTTTGCATGGTCGTTTCGCCGAAAAAGCAGACCATCTCGCTGAAGAATTCAAGCAAAAACTAAACGTTGCTAAAATCGAAGTTCAACGTATCTCACCCGTTTTGGGTGTACATACAGGTCCCGGCATTGTTGGGGCAGCCATTGTACCTATGGAGTTGATGAGCGATCTGGTGTAGAAACTGAAAGAGGAAAAAGACAGGCTTGCGAGTTTCGCAAGCCTGTCTTTTTAAGGAGTAAATTTTCTTGCCTTTGCAATTCTTTCGCCCAATGGTGGATGCGAATAGAACATGAAGACCACCCACTTCTCTGGGTCGATCTCACCGAGGTTTTGATTGGCTAGGCGTGTGAACGCGGAGGCAAAGGCTTCATGCTTGCCTGTAGAACTCAACGCATAATCATCTGCCATGTTCTCGCGCCAACGAGAAAGAGCATTTTCGAGAGGTTGGGTCAATAAACCGTAAGCACCAAGAATGAGAGACAATGCTGGGAAGGCAGCAACATCTGCGGCGGAAGCGAAGGAGAAAAAATTTACAGCGTAGTTCAATGCTTGGGATGCAATGAACAGACCAATGGTCACAAGAAGCGTGCCGGAAATGATAAGGAAGGGAATGTCTTTGTGGACGTGATGTCCCAATTCATGGGCAAGGACCGTTTCGATCTCATCCGGCGTAAATTCGCTGATGAGCGTATCGCCCAGAATGATACGGCGCGTGTTACCGATACCGGTCAATGCGGCGTTGGCAGCTTTTGTGCGTTTTGACATGTCGAACTTGAAGACGCCCTGCACTTTGGTGTTGGCACGTTTTGCAAGATTGAGAAGACGCTCTTCAAGGTCTTTGTGTTCATCACCCAGCGGAACATATTTATTAAAGAGCGGCATGATGAGTACTGGTGCGAGGTTGGAGAGAATTACATTGAACAGCAACAATCCGCCTGCTGCATATAACCACCACAACTCACCCGTGAGGCGCAAAGCAATATAAAGCAGCTCGAGCATCAACAAACCGAGCGGTGCGCCAATGGCAAGACCTTTGATGCGGTCTACGATCCAATCTTTGAGCGATTGATTCGATTGACCAAAACGATGCGGTAGGACAAATCCGCTGTAGTAGCCAAGAGGCATGGTGAGAAGCGAATAGACTCCGCCGAAGATGGCAATGTAAAGAGCAATGATGAGCCAATCGGAACCCGTGGTCACTGACCAGTTTCCAGTAACCAGTGTGGTGAGCCATTCGCGGACGAAAATGCTCCAGCCAAAGAAAAGCCAGGCAAGTGCATAGACAGTGCTGAAGGCGGTATCCACCAACCAAAGCCGGCGGCGGATGCGGGCGTATTCTTTTGCTTGTTTTTGTCTTTCAGGGTCGAGGGAGGTTTGCATATGCGGAATTATAGCATTGGGTCATTTCATCATTTCTTTGATGATCGTTCCCAATTGTTCCAACGAGCGTTCAATAGAGTAGTTGAACTCTGCCGCATTCAAGCGGATGAAGTTTGCATATTGATTGGAGGCTGAAAAGACATGCCCCGGTGCAAGTGTGATCTTTGCGGTGAGCGCTTTTTTGTAAAGCTCGAGCGAGTCGACGTTCTCGGGCAGTTGCACCCAGAGCACAAATCCGCCAGAAGGACGGGTGAGGCGCACACCGGGCGGAAAATATCGAATGACCGCGCTGGACATCAACTCGACATTCCGTGCATATTCACGGCGGATGCGACGCAGGTGATGGTCGTAGCCCCCACTCTCGATAAAGTCTGCAATGGCATATTGCGGAAGGGTTGGCGGAGATGTGTTGATCGTGAATTTCAACCATTCCAATTCTGTTTTGTACCTTCCCGGGGCGATCGAACCAATGCGCAGACCAGGGCTTATATCCTTCGAGAAGGCAGAGATGAGCATCACCAAGCCTTTTTTATCAAAGGACTTGCAAACCAGCGGACGTTTCTCTCCGAAATACAGTTCACCATAGACATCATTCTCGATCAATGGAATATCATGCCGCGCGAGTAATTCAACCAACTCTTTTTTCTTTTCATCCGGCATCTGGCTGCCAAGCGGATTGTTGAAATTTGAAATGACGATCACCGCCCGCACCGGGTTGTATTGAATGGCAAAAGCTAACGCTTCCACATTAAGCCCATCTCGTGGATGCGTGGGGATTTCCAGCACACGCAATCCATGCACTTCCAGCGTTTGAAGCGTTCCGAAGTACATCGGCGATTCGATGGCGACGATATCACCCGGACGGCAGACCGCGTGCAAACACAAATCCATCGCTTCCAACCCACCCGATGTGATCATGAAATCATTGGGCGATAGCTGACACCCTGCAAGCGCAGCACGTTTCGCGATCTGAACGCGTAGTTCTTCCAACCCCGGCGGAACGATATACCGATGACCGTCAACGGCATGTCGCTTTGCGGCTTTGTTCAGCGCTTGATTGATCTTTTCAATGGGTAAATAATTAGGGTTGGGTAAAGCCAAACCGAGTTGAACCAACTCAGGGTCGGTTGAGTCGCGCATTAACATCATCGCTACTTCGTGCAAACTGACCTGACTTGGGTCTTTCACAGGCGAAGATATTTCAGGCTCAGGCGCCTGTTCGCAGACCTTTGCCCGCACATAATAACCCGACTGTGGACGCGCTTCGATCCAACCTTGATTCTCAAGCAACAAATATGCCTGCAGCACCGTACTGATGCTCACTCCCTGCTGTTTGCTCATCTGACGCACAGATGGAATGCGTTCCCCAACGCGATAGGTCTCCTTCTCGATCAAGGTGATCAGGTTATCTGCCAGCGATTGGTAAAGCAAGGTTGAATTCGTATCAGTTTTCATAATGGGAACAGTTTTGGAAAAAACGACCAGTACAGTTGATTATAGCATCAACTGTACTGGTTACAATTTATATATTTTGCGTCTGTACTCGTAAAGTCAATTTCTATAAAATAACAATGACACAAGGAGTTTATATGATTGCAATCGAACAACGCAAAGAAATTGATCTAAACCTGCCCCTGCATGAAGTCGTGAACATCAGCCAACCGCAACCTGGGTTAACGATCGTGTGTGAAAAAGGCGTTTTATGGGTAACCGTTGCCGGAGATAACAATGATCACACGTTAGAGGCTGGCGAAAGTTATCGTATTCAGGATGCCAATTCTGTAGTGATCGAAGCCGTGGAAGATGCCATTGTCATTCTGAGAGACGCAAGCGAGGAACTCGTAGAACAAGCCGCCTTTTAGTATTTCTTCAGCCTTAATAAAAATTCTCCGTTACAATGCAGAAACGGAGAATTTTTATTAATCGATACATTGATTAGGATAAATATGGATTTTCTATCTACCCTTGGCTTAACCGGCACCATCATCGATCTTCTTCGCGCCGCTCCACAACTGATACGGCTTTTACGCGAACGGAAATCTTTCGGTGTCTCAGTGGATACATCTGGGACGAGCTGCGTTGTCAGCCTCGGTTGGACCACTTACGGAATTATCACCGATCAAATATTTGTAGCGCTTGCTTCTGGTGCTATCGCAAGTTTCTTTTTTATCATCACAGTGGCTGCCTTGCGTTTCGGACGAAATGTACGTGAATTTCGCGTTACCCCGCTCTGGTTGATCGTCCTTTTTTCAGCAGTGACTTTTTTCGGGAAGAACGGCCTGGGGTTGATGCTTTCGATCAGCGCGTTGATCTCAAACGTCCCACAAATACGAGTGGCATACAAAGAAGAGAACCTTTCCGGGCTTTCCTTGGGTACGTGGCTGCTGACCCTTTCAGGCGGGTTAGTCTGGCTGCTCTATGGAATTTTGCAAAACGACCTCACGATCATGGTTTCCACGTTCTTTCAATCAGTTACCAGTGCGGTCATTATTGCACTCAAGCTCTTCAAACCAACAGTTGTCACAACGCCCAATCAGGATTTCATCACAGATTGAGCTGCCAAACAAATTTGTTTTTCATAAAGAGGCATCGAGTGGCTCGATGCCTCTTTATTTTCAGTTTCCTTCAAGACGTATAATCAAGCCATGACCACAGACAACAAAACAGCCTTATCCGGCATGACCGGATTCACAATCGTTTGGGCGGGACAGTTGGTCTCCGTCCTCGCCTCCAGCATGACACAGTTCGCCCTCACGATCTGGGCGTATCAAGAAACAGGCAGCGCCACCGCGCTAGGCATTATCAATACCTCGTTCATTGTGCCTTTCCTTTTGCTTTCCCCCATCGCAGGCGTGATGGTGGACAGACACAATCGCAAATTGATGATGATGGTTAGTGATCTAACCGCTGTGCTTGCCACAGGCGGCATCCTCGTCTTGCAAGCAATGGGAATTCTTGAAATA
>JBEBCV010000061.1:0-3791 GCA_041157505.1 Chloroflexota bacterium
TCCGTTATTGCAATTGGGATCCGTCCTTACAACCGGAGAGCCAATATTCGACTCAGGCGATTGGGATGAAGATGTCTTTTGGTTATGTGGAGATCAATTAACCGCTAAGAGCGCGAAGAACGCAAAGAAAGATTTAAGACTTAGCGCCCTTAGCGAGCTTGGCGGTAAAACATTCCCCAATGGGGGAGTCTACATCCTTCGCAACGCCAACTCCCGTGCCATCTTGCGCTGCACCAACTTCACCTCCCGTCCGTCCCACGCTGACCAACTCCATATGGATTTGTGGATGGGGGACGACAACATCGCCCTCGACGCCGGAACCTATCTCTACTCTGGCGAAGGCATCTGGCGCAACGGTCTCGCCCGCACCTCCGCGCACAACACCGTCACCGTAGACGGTAAAGACCAGATGACCATGGTCAGTCGCTTCACATGGACGAATTGGGCGAAGGGCAATGTCCTCAAGCAAACCGAAAATCTTTGGCAAGGTGAACACAACGGCTACAGTCCCGTCCACCACAAACGGACAGTCATGGCGCTCGAAGGCGACCGCTGGCTGGTTGTCGACGATCTCGAAGCCGATCAGCCCCATCACTACACCCTGCACTGGCTCCTGAACGACGTACCCTTCACACAAAATAAAAACTCGCTTCACCTAAAATATGAAGCGAGTACCTATAAAATTCAAACTGGTCTAACGATTGGCGATGGTATGTTTTCGGTTGTGCGTGCAGACGTTAATTCCACGTATGGTTGGCGCTCACAGTATTATGGGCACAAAGACCCGGCGATCTCTCTCCTGGTCGAAACGCATCAATCTATTGCACACTTCTACACATTCTTTGGTTTTGAGTCTGACATTGTAGAATTACACAACCATTCTCTGAAAATAAACAATACCGAAATCAATCTCAAGACGCTGGACCATTAACCGCAGACCATAATATCTTCAGTTGTCCATCGTCAATGGTCTGTTGTCATTCTTTTTCCGTCAAATAGTGGATCAGGATCAGCCCCAAGCCAAGAAAAAGCGGAACGAAGCCGCCCAACATCCACGGTCCGAGATGAAGCGGATAGTTGTTGGCAGAGTTAAAGCCGATCGTGTAGAGTCCGAGTGAGAGGGCGAGTCCGATCGCAGCGACGACGATCCCCCAGCGCAGCATGCCTTTGCTTGAGCCTGATTCTTTCTCCGGGCGGGTCAGTCCTTTTTCAGCAAGGGCAATGGTTTCTTTGTAGCTCATGTAACGCATGAAAGCGAGAAAGCCAAAGATAATGACAAGAACGCCGATGACACCGAAGCAGGGAATAAGATCGCTCATGGAAAGTCCTTTTGAAAAAATCAGGGACTGGAGATTTCTCCAGTCCCTGTAATTTTACTTGATAGCGGTGATGCTGATATTACCGCTGTTGGTGCTTACCGTGAGCAATCCGCCGCCACCGTTCATTTCTCCCTTTTGCTGACCTTCTTCGAGATCGCCCGAGAGCGTGACGGTGACCGGAATGTCTGAGCTGATGTTGCCGAAATCGGTGCTGAGGTCAACGCTCAGTTTGGCATCGGAAGGCAGAGCGATATTGACGTTGCCAAAATCAGTAATGATGCTGTGCGGACCTTCACCGAGCGAGCCGCTGAAATCGATGGTGCCGCTGTTGGTCTTGACATCCAGGTTGACTGATTTTGCGTTTTGAATATCGATGTTACCAAAATCGGTGGAGGCTTTCAGGCTGCCCTTTGCGCCGTCGATGGTGATCTCGCCGCTGTTGGTGTGCAGGTCGTATGAGCCTGCCAACGCCTGGGTCAATTCAATATCGCCAAAGTCATTCTGAACGCTCAATTCCTTGCGGACGTTCACTTTCGTCACCGTAGTTTTACCGCTGTTGGTATCCAAGCTCAGGGATTCAGCAGAGCCGTTTTCGTAGGTCGTGTTCCCAAAGTCAGATCGAATGAGAACATCTCCTGCGGCGCGGACATCGGTAAAGTTGATGGTTCCGCTGCTCGATGTGACGCTAATATCTTTACCGCTAATCTTCTCCAGTGTGATGTCACCGAAGTCGGCATCCACTTTTACATCGCTTTCATCGGCGTTGACGGATTTGACGTCGATCGTGCCACCGCTGCTTGCGATCGCCAACGCACCTTCGATGTTTTCGACAGTGACATCACCGAAATCGCCATCAATACCTACGTTACCTTTTACATCGCTGACATCTACAATGCCGGAGCTGTTGTCAATTTCAACCGTGGTTTCGGTCGGGACGGTCACAATGAAGTCCACAGTGTTGATGTTATTGTTGAAGTTCATCGACTTGGGCAGCTCGTATTTGAGGGTAATGGTATTACCTGTCTGCTCAATCACGTATTTGATGGTTTTCACTTCCTCATCAGCACGGGCTTGGGTGGAGTCGTATGCGGTCATGACTACTTTGACTTCGACCGTGTCCACATCTCCGCCAGTGACGACTACATCGCCTGCGGCACTATCCACGGTCAATGTGACCGGCTCTTCTGCATCCACTTTGAGGGTCTTGCTTTCCTCCAAAACAGAGGGAATATTGTTCACATCAAATGGGCTATTGCCGCGGAAGCCGTCATTAAGGGTGAAGAACAGCACCGCGCCGATGCCAACCAGCACGAACACGAGTGCGATCACTAACAATGCAATTACTAGGGGTCTTTTCATTTTGTTGCTCCTTGATTACGAATTGCCGCAAAAGGCGGTATTATGTTTTCTACTTACTTTGACAGGCATTTTTGGAAAAAGTTTCAAGATCGGACGATGGACCACAGACCACAGACGATGGACGAGCAAACTGCCTTCTCCATGGTCAATCGTCCATCCTCTATGGTCCAAAATGAAACTTTTTCACCCCTTTCCCTGTCTAACCCTATAGAAATGGCAGTTTCCGAGCAGATCCTCGTTCAAAAAGCTCAAAAGGGTGACCCCGAAGCCTTTGAAGCTCTGGTGAACGAGCACCAACAATACGTCTACAACCTTGCCTTGCGTGTCGTCAAAGATGAGAACGAAGCGCTCGACCTGGCACAGGAGACCTTTGTGCGCGCCTGGACGGCTCTGCCAAACTTTAAGGGACAGAGCCAATTTCGTACATGGCTGTATCGCATCGTCACCAACCTGTGCTACAACCGCCTGCCCAACCTGCGCCGCTCGCTCAACGACCTCGGCGACGACGTGATGGAAGACATCCCCGAAGCCCATCTCGACACTCCTGCCGAAGCCTTCGAACACAGCGAAACCCGCCAGCATCTTCAAGATGCCATTCAATCACTCGACTCAAATTACCAATTACTAATTACCCTTAGATACCAAAATGAACTCTCTTATGAAGAGATCGCCTCGACTCTTAATCTGCCCCTTGGTACCGTCAAAACGGGCATTTTCCGCGCCAAGGAACAACTCCGCAAGTCGCTCGCCCAACTGGAGGAATCATGGATAACCGCTTAGAACAAGATGTGCTCATCGAAGATGCGCTAAAGTCCCAGCCACTGGCGCCCATGCCGCGCAGTATTACGCTCGATGTCATGTCGCGTATTCAGGTGGAAAAACGTCCAGCCCTCGTTACATGGAATGATTTCGCCATTGCGCTTGTCATTGCCTTGACCATAGGCGCACTGCTCATCACTGTCCAGAGCCTGCCGCCTGTTGCGCTGGCAAAACTTCGCATTCAAGGAATTCTGTTCTATCAGGAGCTCATCGTCAACGCCCGATGGTTGATTCCCACCGCGTTCTTTGGTTTGGCGGCGTTGTTCGCTGGCTTGTCCATTCCCCCGTTATTCA
>JBEBCV010000062.1:0-3677 GCA_041157505.1 Chloroflexota bacterium
ATGATTCGTCTATAAGTTAGACGGTTTGTCAAGTACCTCAGGGCGAGATTCCCTCAAATAGGAGTTTTGGGTCAATCTAAATAGGATCAGGCAGGGTTTTACTATATGAAAGGACGGAACCATGAAGCGAAAAATATTGTCGGGGGCACTGGTCGGACTAAGTTCCATCATTTTGCTAGGGAGTTTGGCGGGGATAGTGTTGGCTTGGGTTTATAACGAACCGCTGACCCTCGAAGCCACCTCACAGCTGGGGGAGGTCGAGACGCAGTTAACCCAGATCCAAACCGATCTGCGCAAAGCCAAAGATGAGGTGGAGCGGGCGCTGCGCATCATTCAGTCTGCCGAGGATGCGCTGGCAGAATTAACCCAGCAAGCTGGCGACGCAAAGGAATTGTTGGAGCAGGTCAATAAAACCTTGGATGACGAGCTAATTCCCGGCTTGGAAGATACGCGAACCAAACTTACAGACGTACGTACGATTCTTGAAGACCTGCGCGCTGCCCTGAAGCAGTTGAACTCGCTGCCTTTCGTCAACTTCGAAGTGCCCGGCGACGATGTTATTGCCAACATTCTCAATGGCGTGGATTCGTTGGATACAGAAATTGCCAACGTGCAAGACCTTGCTCAGCGTGCTTCTATTTTCATCAGCGATACTTCGTATTTGATCGGCGGCGATTTCCAAACCACCAAGCAGAATCTGGAAGACTTATTGGTCATGCTAAAAGGATATGACGAGAAGTTGACTGGCTGGCTTGAACAGGTGCAGATGCTGAAGGAATCTGCACCGACGTGGATCGATAACGCCTCTCTCTCACTGACAGTTGCGCTGCTCTGGTCAGCCTTTTCTCAGTTTGGGCTGATTCTGCACGGGCTGAGCATTTGGTATGGTGAGAATCCGTGGGAGGTGTTGAAGAGGTTGAAGAAACCATCTTCTGAAACGTTGGATGTTGGCTAATGATAGGTTTTGTGGGTGAGTTTGTTTAAGAGAATATGGGACGCGGTTAAAGCTTTTCCGCGTCCATCTGCGCTCGTCAGCGTCCTATTTGTTCTTACGCATACGACCCAGACCAAACCTCGAATTGCCGACCATCATGCTCTTCTGCAGAAAAGAATGTCAGATAGGTGAGGGCTTGATAGGGCACGAATAATTGGTCTTTGGGGTTTTGCATGGCAAGGTCGTAGTATGAATGCCATGTACCCGTGTTGAAATAGATCTGGCTCTCCGGTTCCGGCATGGACAGGTTCAATGCCAGCGGCACGATCTCATAATGATGGGTATGCCCATAGACGATGTATTGGGCGCGTCCGCTTTTGAATGCGGATTCTTCGGTGGCGTAATTCGCGAAGGAGCGTTTGCCGCCCCACATCTTTTTTCGGACCCAGATGACGATGTCGTTGATGGTGTTGAATGAAGCCCGCCCCGATACCTTGACGATCAACTCCATGGCATCGACCATGTCAAAGCGGAAGGCTTTATCAGCCTGGCGAACAAAATCCAATTCCAGGAATTCATCTGAGATCTCGTCCCAAACTTTTTTCAGATCATTCTCAAGCTGGCGATTGCCGGCGTATTGACGGATCTGTCCGCTGATCCATAACGGCGACGCCAGTAACGGGCGAATGTTGGCGATCTTACGCAAGCTGTTCACTACACCAGCAGGGAGGCGGTCGCGATAGCGTTTGGATACTTCTACAGGATAGCGATTACAAACGTCCATGGTGAAGGCGTCGCCAATGGTGCCGTGATCACGTCCGGCGTCACGGTCGTAGTTGAAGCGATCGTAAATATCTCCATGGCGGGCATAAACCTTGTGCCGTTCGAAAAGTTCTTTCAGTTCGGGAGATTCTTCAGCTTCAAATGGGAATGGGGTATTGAGCGGGTTGCTCAACCCCATGCGTAGGATCATTTCATTACGGATCGCATCAAAGGCGGGACCTTTGAGATGGTAGTACCAATCATGATTGCCTGTCATGTAATGAAAGCGGACCTTGAGCGGCAGGCGGATGCGGCTTTCATAATCGGGTTCACCTTTGCTGCTGGCGGGAGCTAGCCGAATCTCTTCACCTGCGGCAAGCCGACGCATGACATGCAAGGCTTCTTCATTTTCATTCAGAATGGCACGGGTGACTTCGAGTAATTTTTGAGCGTAGGCGGGTGTGGAGGGGTCGCTCCACGGTCTCAGGTAGTTTGAGTCTCCGGGTTCAGTATTCAGCCAGCGGGTGGAGTGAAGCGGGTCGATGATGTCGCCCATCAGGATCACATCCATGCTTTCGATGGGGCGGTACTTCCCATCCTTGCGAATGGATGCGAAACGAGCTGTTTCAGAAAGCCTTCTTGCAAATAATTTGAACGCGCTGGGGGAGATCGAGTCTGCGGTGGTGCTGTCTCCGAGGTGAAGGTCACTGACGATGATGAGCATGTTGTTCTCCTGGCGTGATTATAGCGTGAGTAGGTTCAACGAGAAGCGACTGTTGAAAATCTTTTTTATGCTATGCCATTGTGCACCATGACTCAGTCTGTGTACTATCCACTCTGTAAACCAAAACAGACAATCCACTAGCGGACTGGCTGTTTGTGACCAAAATAAATCCATTTGGCATCTCATGCTATATTCTGTAGGTTGAAACACGACCTTTGCGATGATTTTGTGCACCCCATTCTCCATCATCCATAAACCATCAGTTATAATCTCCCCGCATTCAATCTAAAATTGTAAATCGACAATCGGAAATCAAATGTCTTCTTCCTTTCAAGAAATCATCCTCAAACTACAAGACTTCTGGGCATCCAAGGGATGTCTCATCACACAGCCGTATTACACCCAGGTCGGCGCAGGGACGATGAACCCTGCCACCTTCCTGCGCGTACTCGGACCCGAGCCGTGGAATGTTGCCTACGTCGAGCCGTCTGTGCGCCCCGATGACGGGCGCTATGGCGAGAACCCTAACCGCTTCCAACTCCACACCCAATTTCAGGTCATCCTCAAACCCGACCCAGGGAATCCGCAGGAACTCTACCTCGAGTCGCTCAAAGCCCTTGGCATCGACCCGCGCCAGCACGACATCCGCTTCGTGGAAGATAACTGGGAACAGCCCGCCATCTCCGCTTGGGGCTTGGGCTGGGAGGTCTGGCTCGACGGGCAGGAGATCACGCAGTTCACCTACTTCCAGCAGATGGGCGGCGTGGCGCTCGACCCCGTCTCGGTTGAGATCACTTACGGTCTCGAACGCATCCTCATCGCGCTCAACAACGCCAAAGCCATCTGGAACGAAGATTACGGCGCAGGCGTCACCTACGGCGAGATCCGCCGACAGGAAGAGTTCGAACACTCCAAATATTATTTCGAAGTCGCCGACGTCGAACGCGTCCGCGCCATGTACGATCTCTTCTCTGCCGAAGCCGACGCCTGTCTCGCCGCTGGTCTCATCGTCCCCGCGCACGACTATGTCCTCAAATGCTCGCACTCCTTCAATATTCTTGATACTCGCGGTGCGATCAGTGTTGCTGAGCGTCAAGCTTTCTTCCGCCGCATCCGCGAACTGGCACGTCAAGTCGCGCTTTCGTATGAAGAGCAGCGCAAGAATCTTGAGTATCCGTTGCTGAAAAAGACCACGGACGATAGACCATCGACCATCGCCAAACCATCGTCCATCGTCAATGGTCCATCGTCGTTCCT
>JBEBCV010000063.1:0-15693 GCA_041157505.1 Chloroflexota bacterium
AAAGCAATATTTGGATTTGCTTGAGCGGTTGCAGAAGTGGGTTTCATGGCAAATTCTCGTTGAAAATGGGTGGTTTTTAGGGTGATTTTGCAAAAAACTAGCGGTTCCCTTGCACTAATATAGCAGGCTTCAAGTTTTGGGGAACAAATTAAGTGTACCATGTTGGTAATTCCTGTATTGTATACACATGCTTGGGCATGGACAAATACTTTTGGGCGAACGCAAGCTGCAAACCATAAAAGTGGTTTCTAATGCGTTGCAGGTTGAATATGCCATAAATGGCTTTGGTTGCCGCGGATGACCATTTTTCCATGAAAACTGATTTAGGATTCTCGTCCTCGAAAACGCAGGATATCGCTGATGTTTTGCTTACCGATAATTCCGCCATATTTCAACCCATTCGCGTGAAGATGCCAATCATTAATCCGGATATTAATCTTGAAAAACAATTGAAAATGAACATGGACGATCAAATGATACTTACTTCATCGTTGATCGTTCCGATGTCAATGAGCGCTTGGCAGTATCGCTGTGTATTCTCAGTTTCCCCGGCAATGGAGCGAAGACGAAATTCGCCTTCTTTCTTACTTGCCAACCAGACAGCCATTGCTATTGAGAATTCCCACCTGCTCGAAGCTGAACATACTGCTCGGAAACATGCAGAGGTTTTCCACTTACGAACAATAAAACAGTCCTTGGACATTATCTTCGCGTACGATACAACTGCAGAATGAGCCAAATGCCCGACTTTTCCAATGCCATCGCCGTTACAAGGGGCGGTAATTTACTTTCATGCGGTTATTCTACCGTGTGTTTTATGGCGCGATGAGTGTCTAAAAAGATGGTCTAAGAAATTCTTTTCACCACGGAGGACATGGAGTTCACAGAGTTTCTAAAGGGTCTTCTCCGTGCATCTGCGCGCTCCGTGGTGAAATCTTTTGGCGCGATGAGTTTAAGTCTGGCGAGTATAATTTCAAAAGGATGATTTTGCGAAAAGGTTGTTTATGTTGAAGAGTCTTCAAGGCAGGTTGATCGCTTTATTTTTTGCTTTTGTTCTGCTTGTGCTTACTTCGGTAGGTGCAACGTTTTGGGGTGTGAAAACGCAGCAGGGTGATGCGCTGATTATCAACCTTGCTGGTCGTCAGCGGATGCTGGTTCAGTTGATGGTGCGGCTTGCCAGTGGCGGGCATGAAAATGAAGCGGCGCGTGTCATGCTGGTGGATGCGGAGAATACATTTGAGCAGACGCTTGCGGCGCTTGAGCATGGCGGGGCTGCACCTTATTTGCCGGGACATTTTGTTGCGATCCCTGAAACCAATAATCCTGCAATTGTGGAAGCATTGGGAGATGTGCGCCAAAGTTGGGAAAAGTTCCGCGCAGTGGTGGATGTTGTGGAAGGTTCGGCTGTGGGGGATGTTGGTTACTCTGCTGCGGTTGAAGAACTCGAAATTCAATCTGCCATTCTGGCGCGGCAGGCAGATACGGTTGTGCAGTTATACGAGACAGACTCGACGGCAAAGTTAAGCGTTTTGCGCAACATTCAATTTGGTTTTTTATTTTTTGCGCTGATGTTGCTTGTCAGCGGGGCATGGGTGACGCGCCAGTCTGTGTTGAAACCTTTGTCTGAGTTGGGAGTGGCGGCTGAACATTTGGGCGGCAATGATCTGGAAACGCCGGTGCAGGTGCGAGGTCCCGAAGAGATGCGGAAGTTATCTCAATCGTTTGATGGGATGCGCCTCGGGTTGAAATCTGCCCAGCAGGATTTGATTGACTTGAATAACACGCTGGAGAAGAGGGTCTTTCAGCGCACGCGTGAGTTGGAGGCGTTGAATATTGTTACCCAGGAAATCACTTCGCGGCTTGATATTCGGCAGGTGTTAAGTTCGGTGACGAATAAAACCAGCGAACTCTTAAATGGAGAGGTTTCGTTTTTGTGTTTGTTGGATGCGAATCAGCCGGTGCTTAAACTCCAAACATTTAGCGGGTCTCAGGATGCGGCAGTTGGCGATACGACCGTTATCAACGAATATGATCTGACAGAAGCAGTTATGCACAGTAACAAGGCGGTGGTGTGCGGCATTGATACTTGTCGTGAAGGTTGTTCAATTTTATCGAATACATATCGTCGCAGTCATGTGGCGGCTCCCTTGCGAAGCAATGACCAGATCATTGGCGCATTATGTGTGGGCAGTACCCGCTCACAAAAATTTGGGGATGAGTCGATTGACCTGCTCACCAAACTTGCAAATACCGCCGCAATTGCCCTTGAAAATGCCCGTTTATATGAACAGGCAGAGCGAATTGCCACTCTTGAAGAACGTCGCCGCATCGCGGCAGATATGCACGATGGGCTAGGGCAGACCTTTAGTTATTTGGGATTGATGACCGATCAGGTTGTTGAATTACTCTCCTCTGGAAAGAATCAGGCTGCGCTGGAACGATTGCATCTGACGCGGGAGACGATCGAAAAAGCCACCGGGAATGTGCGCCAAGCCATTAATCGGCTGATGGATGAAAACCCGATTCATGTTGATCTGTGCGCTCAATTGCAGGATGTGGTGAAGGAGTTTTCTGCCCAGCATCATGCCATCATCGAGTGGCGCTGCGATGCCACATCTCCGTGCAATTGTCCGCCTCAGGTAAATGAGCAAGTTGTGCATATTGCCCGCGAAGCATTAGCCAATGCCATTGCTCATGCCCACCCAAGCCAGATTGTTGTGCAATTTACCAAAAGAGATGATGAACACATCTTATTGGTTGAAGATAACGGCAATGGGTTCGACTCTTCCCAGCCCAGCCCAAATGGACATTTTGGCTTGCAGATCATGAAGGCAAGGGCGTTGCAAATTGACGGGCATCTTGGGGTCAAATCCACGCCGGGGGTGGGGACGCAGGTTGTTTTATCGTTCCCTTTGAACAATAAGGAATAAATCTTGGATGAAGAAAATACGCGTGATGTTAGTGGATGACCATGCTCTATTCCGTGAAGGGCTGGCAGTCATTATTGGGTCTCAGCCTGATATGGAGGTTGTAGGCAATGCAAACGACGGGCTGGAAGCGGTGATCAAAGCACAGGAACTAAAGCCAGACTTGATTCTGATGGATATTCAAATGTCCACCATGGATGGGTTGGAAGCGACGCGTCAGATCAAACAGATTCTTCCTGATACAACCATTGTGGTACTTACAGTCCGTGATGATGATGAAAAATTATTTGAAGCGTTGAAAAGCGGCGCGCAGGGATATTTGCTGAAAGATATCCGCTCACATATTATGGTGGAAATGTTGCATAGCGCCATGAATGGGGAGGCTGCCATCACACCCTCTCTGGCGGGGCGTGTCCTTGCCGAGTTTCGGCGCATGAGTTTGAATCAAAAAAGCGGAGTTGACCTCCTGAATGAAGATAACTTGTTAACGGAACGTGAATTGGAAGTGTTGTCTTTGGTCGCCAAAGGCGCATCCGATAGGGATGTGGCGGACACGTTAACAGTTAGTTTGAATACGGTCAAAACTCACATTCGCAATATCCTTTCCAAGTTGCGGGTCAACTCCCGTAGAGAGGCAGCCAAACTGGCACAAAGCAAGGGGCTGTTGTCATAAAAAAGAACTAATTCTTTTTTGGAAAAGAGTGATGTAAAAATCACTCTTTTTTTTATTTCGGTGATTACATATAACAATACGATTAATGGGGCAATTAAAGTAACATGAGCCCTTAGAACTCAAGTTTTTGTACCCATCTTTCATGAGGAGAATTGCCATGTCCGACAAAGAAAAGGAAGAACCGCAACACCCCGGTCAAAAGATTTTTGACAACATCTGGCTGTTGTTCCTGTTATCTCTGCTAATTAGCACCGTGCTCTATAACGTGTGGGGAATTATTGATTTGATGAATGTTCCTCCTGCCCCGTAAATCAATCCATTGGAGAGTGAATTATGTTAGCCCCTGAAAAAAATTGGTGGAAGCCCATGGGCCGTATGGAAAAAAGCTGGCTCACCGTTGCATTTGTCTGGTGTGTCTTTCTTACGGTCATGATGCCGCTTTGGTATTTTTACGGCAAACAGAACGTCCCCACCGAAACTTATAAAACTTCGCCTGCCGATTATGGAGCGAAGGTCAATGCCTTTGTGGAGCAATACACCATTGGCACGGATGAAGCGACTGGTTTCCCGATCGTTGCCCCGCCCCCCGGCAGTGATGTGTACATTCGCGCCAGCACCTGGCAGTGGTATCCGGTTTTGCAGCTTGAAAAGGGACAGGAATATCGTTTGCATATTTCCTCTATGGATTTGCAACATGGGTTTTCGCTTCAACCGGTCAATATCAATCTTCAAGTTATCCCCGGTTATGACTACGTGGCAACCATTACCCCCACCAGTTCCGGTGACTTCACCATCGTTTGCAATGAATATTGTTTTGTCGGTCATCACACGATGGTAGGCAAAATCATCGTGAAATAGGAGAAATATAGATGGCATCCCTTGCTCCCACAACCCCTTGGATAGCGGGCGCGAAAGACGATTACCGCGACTGCCCCGTAACCACACTCAAAGTGGATATGCACACTGAACGGCTCATCATTGCTAATGCGGTCATGGCTGTGGTGACTCTCGCCCTCGGCGGTATTGCGGCGTTGTTGATCGCGCTCACCCGCTGGCAGGCGATTCATTTACTCCCTGCTGTTTGGTTCTACCGCCTGTTGACCTTGCACGGCATTGACATGCTGATCGCATGGATCGTTTTCTTTGAAATGGCAGGTCTGCATTTCGGCTCGACCATTCTGCTTAATGCAAGGCACGCCGCGCCAAAACTTGCGTGGACGGGCTTTATCATGATGACCGTCGGCGGTTTGATGGCAAACGCTGTGGTGTTGTTTGACCCGAATTCAAACGTCATGTTCTCAGCCTATGTTCCCATGAAGGCGCATCCGCTGTTCTACCTGAGTTACATCCTCTTTGCCGTCGGCGCGTTGATCACGGTCATTACATTCTTCATTAACATCGTGACTGCCAAGCGTGAAGGACGCTTTACCGGCTCGCTGCCCTTGGTCGTCTTCGGTCTCATGACCGCCGCTATCCTTGCCACCTACACCCTGCTCGAAGGCGCTGCCGCCATTGTGCCAGCCTTCTTCTGGTCACTAGGCATTCTCGCAGAGTATGACCCCGGCATCTATCGCAACTTCTTTTGGGGGTTTGGACATCCCGCGCAACAAGTCAACCTTGCAGCGATGGTTTCCATTTGGTACGCACTCGCACAGATGACCGTCGGCATTCGCCCCGTCAATGAGAAGTTCTCGCGCCTCGCCTTCATCCTGTACCTGTTCTTCATCAATCTCGGTTCAGCGCATCACCTGTTGGTTGACCCCGGTCTTTCCTTCGCTTGGAAAGCCGTCAATACATCCTACGCCATGTACCTTGCTGTTCTTGGTTCCATGATGCACGCCTTCTCCATCCCCGCCGCATTGGAAATTGCCCTACGAGCCAAAGGCTACAGAAAAGGCTTGTTCGGATGGCTTCGCAACGCCCCTTGGGGTGAGCCGGGATTCAGTTCATTGGTTCTTTCCATGTTCCTTTTTGGTTGGATCGGCGGCGTGACCGGTGTGACCATCGGCACAGAACAGATCAACATGCTCGTTCATAACACCTTGCGCCTGCCCGGTCACTTCCATGCAACTGTGGTCAGCGGCACAACGCTTGCCTTCATGGGTTTCACTTACTACGTCATTCCGCTCATCTTCCGCAAGGAACTTAAACTCAAGAGTTGGGCAAAATGGCAGCCATATATTTTCGGCTTCGGTATGTTGCTCACCTCCATGGGCATGATCGTCAGCGGTTTGCAAGGCGTCGCCCGCCGCAACTGGGACATCACCTTCGCGGGCGTTGTCCCCGGCACCGTTGAGATCTCACTGGCGGTCTTTGGCGTTGGCGCAATTCTCGCAGTGGTTGGCGGCATCATGTATGTCACCATCGTTCTCACCTCCATTCTGACCGGACCCCGCCTCGAAGCATCCAATCTTTTGCTGCTCACTGGCACACATAACCCGATCATTGATTCCACAAAATTAACCGATCACCAAATGGAAGACAAGCAGAATCAACCCAAAGGCGCACTCGTACTCGTCTTTGCCTTCCTGGTCTGGTTCGCCATTTATTACTTTACTAACTGGTGGTTACTGGGTCGTACCTGGTTCATCCGCTAGAAAGACATTCTCCTTTGAAAACCTGCCCGGGGCTTCGCCACCTCGGGCAGGTTCAACTTTCCAAGACTGGCAATTCAACAAAATGACAGCATCCCTTTTACTTGGTTTACTCGGAAGTCTTGGGCATTGTGTCGGCATGTGCAGTGCAGTCATCATCCTCTTCGACCGCCAGCCGATCTTCCGCAATAAATTTGCCTGGACCCTCGCGCACACCGGGCGCATCACCACCTATTCCATTTTCGGTTTCGTTTTCGGCGCGTTCGGTCAAACCCTTTGGGCGTTTGACAATCTTCAAGCCGCGCTCTCCATTCTTTTTGCAATCATCGCCTTTTATATGGCAGCCGCATTTATTGGATTAACCCCCTCGCCAGAATCTCTGTTTCCCGGATTGGTTCAACGTTGGGGTAGCGCCATTCGTGGATTCAAATCCGCTTCGCTCTCAACCTCGTACCTGCTCGGTCTCCTTTGGGGGCTCCTCCCCTGCGGCTTGGTTCTGACCGCGCTCCTCACAGCGGTCACTTCCACCAATGCGTTTCAAGGCGCATTGAATATGACCGTCTTTGGCATTGCCACGCTCCCAAGTTTATTTGCCGTTAAATGGCTTGCATCAAAATCCATTCCACGCATCTGGTCACGAAGCCTTGCTTCTCTTGTGATGATGTTTTTCGGCTTTCAATTTGCCATGCGCGGATTCGCCTCTCTCGGATTGGTTGACCATCTCATGCTGGGCTCGGTCATGCTTTGGTAAATATCAAGTTTTCATTATGAATCTTGCTTCTGCTTCTTCTGTCAAAACAAAAACTCTCACCACCTGCTCGCTTTGTGGATTGACTACTTTGCATCCCCTGACAAACGATAACGGGGATGTGTTTTGCTGCCCGTCGTGCAGGGAGGTGGCAGCGCTTCTGGTGGAGAGTCTAGCCGTTGAGCAGAATCAGGCTCAAGTTCCAGAAAGAAGCGAAAATCTAATCCTCACGCTTGGCGGCATGTGGTGTTCATCCTGCGCGTGGCTGGTCAGTGAAAACCTCAAGCGCACGAAAGGCGTAGTGAGCGCGGATGTGAGTTTCATCCAACAGCAAGCCAATATCACCTTTGACGCAACCATTACCAATCACCAATCACTAAAACGGCGTGTGCGCTCGCTTGGGTATCAAGCCACTCTGCCGGACGAAAAACCTCGTGATGAAGAAGAATCTTTTTTTACCCGTTTGTTGATCGGTGGCGTGATGGTCTTGCACGACATGATCGTGGGCGGCGGAATTTATGTGCGTGAGTTAATGGGTTGGGCAACCCCAGAGACAGCGTGGCTCGTGCATTTCTTCCAGATCATGATGTTGGTTTCGAGCCTGCCGGTTTTGATTCTGCTTGGGCTGCCGATTTTACGCGCCGGGTTTGCAAGCCTCCTGCGTGGGCAACCCAATATTCATACGTTAATCATGATCGGAACCTTTTCTGCGTTTGGGTTATCGGTTCGTAATTTGATCATCGGGCATGGCGGCTTGTATTTTGATACCGCCACCATGCTCATCTTTTTGGTTTCAATCGGACGCTGGCTTGAAATGCAGGCGCACGCTTCCAGTAAAAAAGCGGTTTCGCGTTTATTGGAAAAAATTCCAGATCAGGCGACGGTTGTTTCAGATGAACAAGATAAGGTTGTCAATGTTTCAGAACTGAAGCCCGGTATGCGCGTGCGGGTTCGCCCGGGCGAACGCTTTGCTGTAGATGGTTTGATTGCCATTGGCGAAGGTGACGTGGACGAATCTTTATTGACGGGCGAGCCCAAGCCAGTGACGCGCCATGAAGGCGATAAGGTTCAAGCGGGGACGATCAACCTCGACGGCAGTTTTGAAGTGATCGCAACGGCGGTGGGCGCATCCACCACGGCGGGACAGATCGGACGTTTGCTGCATGAGGCGTTATGGGCGCGTTCTCCGCTTGAAAGAATGGTGGACAAACTCTCGGCGTGGATGACTCCGTTGGCGTTGGCGCTGGCGGCGATTGCCTTTCTGATCTGGTATTCGATTGGCGGACTTGAAACGGGTATGCTGGTGGCATTATCTGTTTTGTTGATTGCGTGTCCATGTGCGCTGGGACTTGCCACTCCGCTGACGTTGTGGCTCTCGCTGGAACGCGCTGCGGAATCCGGTGTCATTTTACGCAGTACATCTGCACTTGAACGGCTCGCCAAAGTGGAGCGAATCTTCTTCGATAAAACGGGCACGCTGAGTCAGTTGCCAATGAAGGTGCTCGCCCTCATCCCCAGCCCTTCCCCCGAAGGTGAAGGGAGCCCCCTCTCCTTTCGGGAGAGGGCTGGGGTGAGGGATTTTGATTTTCTACAAATTGTGGCATCGATTGAAAATGAGTCGGAACATCCACTGGCGAAGGCGATTGTGGAATATGCCAAGACTCAGAATATTGAACTCGTAAAACCAACATCCTTCAAAATCCTACCCGCTCTCGGCATTGTCGGTCAATTACCAGTTACCAATTACCAATCTCCAATTCACATCGGCTCCGCCCGTCTCATGTCTGCCGAAGAGTTGAGCATGTCAATGGAAATTAGTCAGCAGGCTGAGGCGTGGAAAGAGGCGGGGCGCATCGTCGTGTATGCCGGTTGGGATGGGCAGGTGACGGGTATCCTCGCGCTCGGCGAAACCATCCGTGCCGAAGCAAAAGAGACGGTTCTGCAATTGCAATCTCGCGGATTGGAACTCGGTGTGCTGACGGGTGACGAAGCCAGTGCGGGCGAACGTTGGCAGAAAGCGCTGGGCATCCCTGTCAGCGCCGCGCTTAGCCCAGATGAAAAGATGAAGCGCTTGAGCGAAAACTCCGCGATGGTTGGCGACGGCATCAATGACGGTCCCGCGCTCGCCACCGCAACCATCGGGCTTGCCATGAATCATGGAACGGATGTTGCCCGCTCCGCCGCTGATGTAGTGCTTGTACGAGATGATTTACGCATCATCCCGTGGCTGATTGATTTATCACGCGAATCGATGAAACGGGTAAAACAGAATTTAGGTTGGGCAGTGATTTACAACTTGCTCGGTGTCGGGCTTGCCATGGCTGGTTTGCTGCAACCCGTTTTCTCTGCTTTTGCAATGGTGGCAAGCAGTATCTTTGTCACGACCAATGCCATGAAGATGAATAAATTCCCATTATTGGATAAAGACAGTGAACAGTGAATAGTTGTCAGTAAACTGTCAATTACCAATTACCAATCCCAGGAATCTCAATGAAAAATTACAACCCCTACGCACAACGTAAACTTCTCCGCACCTTTGAAAAACTGTGGGCAAGGTTCGAAGGCTTTATCAATCGATTTACAAAATCAGATTTCAATCCGTTTTATCATCTCGGCACATTGACGATTTTCATGCTGATCGTGCTGATCGGTACGGGCATTTACATCACCCTGATTTACCGCCCAGGTTTGGATGTCGCCTATCAGACCGTTGAGAAAATTGATTCCACCTGGTTCGGATCGCTCATGCGCAGTATGCACCGCTACGCATCTGATGGCATGATCGTGTTGATCGTTTTGCACATGCTCAAAATGTTGTTCAGCGACCGTTTCTCAGGTCAACGCTGGCTGGCGTGGACGAGTGGCTGGATCATGCTTGCAATGGTCTGGCTGACAGGCACAATGGGCTACTGGCTCATCTGGGATCAACGCGCCCAATGGATGACTGAATACATGATGGAATATCTGGCGGGTTCGTCAGGTCTTACCTATGTTGCGCCTGATCTCGCCTCGCGCACGTTTTCCAATTTCGTCATCATCATCTTTTTGCATGTCTTCATTCCGCTCATCGGTTTCCTCGGCATTTACATTCACAGCCTCAGGCTTTCGCGTGAGCGCTGGTGGTCACCGCGCTGGGTCAGTATTCAAGCCGTGGTGGGACTTGTTATTCTTTCACTTCTCAAGCCCGCCCAATCCGCGTTGCCTGCCGATCTATCACAACTGATTCAATCCGTGCCGATGGACGCTTTCTATTTGGGCTTTTTGCCATTGATCGACTTGTGGGGCAACCTGATTTTCTGGGGACTGGCAATTCTCGTCGGCGGGAGTTTGTTCCTGCTGCCCTGGCTCGCCTCTGGACCTAACCCCGGACCTGCTGCGGTTACTGATCCAAAGTGTACTGGCTGTAACATTTGCTATGCCGAATGTCCATTCGATGCGATCCGCATGAATGACCGCAATGATTCTTCGGGTTATCACAAACTGGCGATCATCAACAGCGCACAGTGCACAGGCTGTGGAATCTGCGTGGGGGCTTGTCCTACTGATGCGATTGACTTGAAGGGCGGTTATAACGGCGAGCAGGTATTCGGTGCGGTCAAAGGCGCATTATCTCAAGAAAAACAGAATGGCAGTCCTGTGACCGTCTTGTTTGCGAGTCACAGAGACGAAGCGCTGGGCGGCTTGCCAGCGGAATTAAACGTCAGCAAGGAAAAGGCTCCTGTTGCAGTGGCAACTGTCGGCGGGGAAGAGGCGGCGCGCGTCATCACGGCAGTATTGCCGAGCATCAGCGCGGTCAATATCGAGTGGATCAAATCCCTGCACACCGCAGGCGCGCGCGATGTCGTCCTGCTTTCTCATCCGTACGATGACGGCGTATACCGCGAAGACGCACATTGGATTTTGAGTAGACTGCATTCGCGCCATGCATTGGTCAAAAAGGAAGTGCATTGGCTGGAGACAACCCCTGGAAATTCAAGAACGGTTTTGAATTTCCTTAATAATTTGCATCGTAGTGAAACGCAAGCAAAAAAGTCTGCGCCTGTGTTGCCGCCTGTGAAGGAGCGCAATAAACTGATCCCATCCATTGTTAGCGCGTTGATTGGAACGGTTCTGTTGTTTGGTATCTTTGCCATTGCCATCCCGTTGGATATTCCTTCGGGCATGGCTTCTGCCGATGGTTCTGCCATTCGTATCGCTTTGGATTTGAAAGGCGAGATTTCGGTTGCGGCAATTCCCGAAGGCATGACCCTGCCCGAAGGCGCGGACGCGGAAAAGATTTTTGGCGGCGAGCATTACCCTGTGAGCGTGATGGTGGTGATGGATGGCGAAACGATTTTGGAAGAGACGTATCAACCTTCAGGTGTTGGCGGCAATGGGCGCATTTCGGCGCTTGAATTTCTTGCTATTCCGGCAGGTTCACATCAAATTGAAATGCGCCTGAAGGATGACGAAAATGATTATCGTGTGGTGTATTCAGATACACTTGACCTGAGTGTGGGACAGGTTGTAGTGTTTAGTTATGATGATAAAAGTGATATGGTGATAGTTCGATAAACGCTTAAACAAAAGAGCGCAGGGCTAAAACCCTGCGCTCTTTTGTTTTTAATGCGCTTGTTTGGGTTTCATTTGATATGCTGCAAAAAATCCGATCAGCAGAACAGCCAGCACCGCAAAGGGAATCCATGTCAGCCTTGCATCTTCGGCAAGTATGGCGCGGAATGGCTCTTCGATTTCAGGGTTGGCGAGGTACCACTTGCCGCCATCCTCAGAAAAGCCATTGACAATGCCATCGTAGTATACATACCCATTGTATGGATAGTAATGCAGTTGATCGTAGGGAATGCCTTTGCTGCCATCGGCATGCATCCGCACGATCTGGTAGCCCTGCCCGGGCTCTGCTGGCGGTTCAATACTGCCTTTGGAAAAATCAGCAAAGGTATTGATATCCGCAGTGAATAAGGGGGTGGACACATTAATGTCGCCTGTAATGCCGGGTCCTTTGATGACAATATAGTCAAATTCGCCAGCCGCCAGTGCAATGGTAGTAGGGAGAAGTATGGTTAATGCCAGGAAAAGTAAGAGTATTTTTTTCATGTTGCTCCAAATTTAAGTGAGAATATTTTGTGAACACAAACATACTTTTATTATGCCAAAAAATACAATTATATTTTTGCGCTAGCGCAAATAGCCACTTTTAGGCAAAACCAGTCTTGCGGTTACCAAATAATGTGTTCCCTTGAGATTACATCGCCAACGCAATATTTGGATTTGCTTGGGCAGAGGCAGAAGAAGGTTTCATAATGTTTTCATTCACAAAATGGCAGGCTCTTAATTAGAGATACGGCAATTTTGTGCAATTTCCTTTCATTGGGTGTGTACTCGAAGAACTATATGATACCTTAGACGATATTATGAGGCAATTAATTTTCGATAATTTCCAAAGCAGGGTTAACTTCATCATCGCAGTAGAATTGGTAGTGTATGTACCCAGTCACTTCACGCACACTACCAACTTAAAAACACTTCTAAATTTATTACCGTGATGTTTAGACCACACAATTTCAATATGAATCAAAACGCCTATATACCCATTGAGATAGATATATAGGCGTTTTGATGGTTTATATCAGAGAAGAAGCTCTATATTTGGTCAAGACCAGCCTCGAAGTGACTTACATATTTTGTTCCCTTGCAATAACATCGCCACAGTAATATTCGGTCCTTTTGACAAGAAAACAAGGTTACGAAATGAGCAGACTATTGCACTGTGAACGTTAACGGGGTGGAATAAACACTGGTATTCCCAAGTTTGTCGATTGTGCGTACGCGCCATGTGTAGGTGCTGTTGCCGCAGGCAACAATGATCTCTTGAGAAGTGCTTGCGGTGGTTCCGGTTTGTTTGCCGCCGGGTCCGTCGATCTCCCATTCATAGTAGGCGATACCGTTCGGGTGTGAGACGGGTTGCCATGTCAACTGAACGGATGAGGTGCAATTCAGTGTGCCGGAAGGTGCGCTGGGTTGGGGAGCGCTCAGGGGAAGCGGGCTTGGTGTGGGAGTGGGCGGTGCTTCCACAATAGGCACGTTGCTGATATCGCCGCTGACTTCGACCAGTTCGTCCCAGATCCAACACTTTACGCCTGCTTCGGTTTGAATGACCCACCAGGTAGAGTCTGAGCGGCGTCCGACAATGGGGGCGGTTTGTTGGCTCAGCAAATACCCGGTGATTTCATACGCCTGTCCGGGTCCAAAGCGGCAATTTGAGTCTTTGATGGCGGTGGCTTGCGGAGCCCCAAGTGTGGGCGTGGCTTCAGGTGTGGGTGTGTAATCAGGCGCAAGCGTGGTTTCAACTGTCGGCGGAGTTTGAGAGGCGGCGCTTTCTCCAACTTGCACTTGCACCACGTTGGATTCATGTGAGCTGCCATCGGTTGCAAGCAGTTTGGTTTGCACTTGATAAGTTCCCGGCTCAGATGGACGCCATGGCTGTTGGATCGTTCCTGATGGGATCGAGCCATCCAATGCATCTTCGCGCACGATCTCGCCGTTTACAAACAGCACCATGCTTGTCGCGCCTGTATCCATTCCGAATGCTGATTTGACGATAATCCAATCCTGCACTGTATAGACGGTTCCATCCTGCGGGGCAATGATCTTCAACCCGGATGTCTGTGTATTACCTGGAAACCCGGCGGGGATTGTGCATCCGGTTAGGAAAACCAGAAACATGTTCAGCAGGAGCCGGGTGGCTGTTTTTATATTCAAGGTTCTCATGGGTTTGCCTCGCCTTCCGGGGTTGCTGTTACAGACCAGGGTTCTTCACAACTTGGAGACCTTATTTGAATGCTTGTTCCGTCCACAAAAGAGGTGGTTGTGAACCTTTCGCAATTTGCACCGCAATAATTGATTGCACCCATGCGGAATAAGTAGGTCACATTACAGCCAACTTCTGTCTCGACGTAGCTGGTCGCATCTGTAGGTACAGACATGGGTAAACCAACCAATTCCCACTGTGGGTTTGGGGCATTGGGACGTTTTTGTTGAATGAAAATGGAATCAACACGCATATAACCTGGTTCACCTGAGGCTTGGTATGGTTCCCAGTTAATGACCAGGCACCTTTCTGCGCCGTTACAAGCATTTGTAGCGGTAACAGAGATCAAGGTGGGCGGCTCACTGGGAGCACAATCTTCCAGCTCCATTTGATAAATGCCCGTCTCATTTAGCCGGACTCCATCGCTATCCAAACTGAGGAAAAATTCAGCCCGATCTTTTGTGCAATCCACTGGGGTGGTGAAGGTGTGATGTCGTAAGTTATTTTTTGGGAAATATCCAGGCGACTCAACAGTTCCATCTTCCATGACCTGCCAGATATTCAAGCGCACATCGCGCCCGGCAGGCCAGGCAAACCCTTGCGGCAGGTCGAGTGTGATCAATACCTCTTGATAACTGCCTTGTTCCCATACTGCCCAGTTTGGCTCAAGAGAAAGTTGAATATTGCTTAATGTGTCTGTGGGGCAGAATCCGCGAAGAACGGTTTGACTGGTATGCTGAAGCCAGCCCGATGGAGAAAAGCCGGGGCGGGCATTTGCAGGGTATACACCTAACGAGTAAATATATTCATGCCCGCAGATCACGTTGGCATCTATATCGGTGAAGAGCAAGCCCGAACGCAGGTCATTCTGCGAGTAGACTTCCTCGTATAGATTCACTTCGCTAAGAACAGATGGGTCGGAGTTGGTTCGATCATAACGATAGAGAATGACCCCGGCTCCTTCGGGGGGATAGTTCCCCGGCGGTATGCTCCATTCGAGCATCACTCCGCCAGGTTGCGGGTCGGCGACCAGAACAAGCGGACCCGGACCGTTGGGATCGCAACGTCCGCTGGCTTGAACTCTTTCCCATGCCACGGTTGTTCCAAAGGGGTATGCGCCGCCAGAAAGATAGGCTTCCACTGCACCTGGCGTGTAGGCTTGTAGCCCAACGATATAAGTATAGGTATCTCCACAGGCAAGATCATTGTCGATGTATGAAAACTCTGTGCCTAAATTCAACGCAGCACCCTGACCAGCCACCCAATTGGGCGGGATGATCAATTCTGACGTGCTGTGGTTTCCGATGGTTCGTTGAATGTACGGGATCAGGGTTTTGCCTTCAGGGGCTCCGAATGGTTGCTCCAGCCGCAGTGAAATGAGATTTCCAGCGGGGTCATTGCTGTTGGCTGTAACTACGATCCCTGCTCCGTACACACATTCCCAGTCGTTTTGTTCGCAGGAAACTTCTGCCGGGGCATCATCGTCTGCATTGGCTTGCCCAAGCCAATCCAACAGATCAGGCACATTTAAAACCGGACCAACCGGTAGAAAATCACTGCCATCCAGATCAGGGATCATGTCATTGATGATCTCATCCAGAATTGTGTTCTCTTCCTCTGGTTCCACTGCTGCGGGCGGAAGGTTTCCGCCAGGCAATACCTGTAACTGATCAATGACGACAGAAACATGCCCGCTGGTATCCACGGCAGTAAACCCCACCCAGTATTCACCAACCTCCAAAGGTACATAAAAATATCCGATCTCGCAAACTTGCTGCCCTTCACAGTCGATGATATTCGTGCCCCTATCGATCAAAACTTCACCATCCCAGCCGCTCCAGGAAAACTCCAAGGATCGAAGCCCAAGATCATCCTCAGCTTTGGCATAAGCAAACAATGTGGGAACGGGTTCTCCACTAGCTGCATCGAGTTCTATATGCAGA
>JBEBCV010000064.1:0-18623 GCA_041157505.1 Chloroflexota bacterium
CAGATCCAAAGGTCAGGTTTGAGCCGAATTTTTCCCATGTCTCTGAAGTGACTTCGTTCAATATGAGAGATTTGCCTTGTTTTGCCAGCCTAAGGGAGAAGGGGTTGATCGGCGCAGGTTCAGGATAGACACGTTCGTTGTTGCGATATACATACACAGAATTCAGTAGGCTGGCTTCGCGGTTATATAAACCAATGCCGATGTCTTCTGCCTGTAGTGCTTTGCGTACCTTGTCGCCAACTTGTTCGATCAACGAATGCAGGTCCAATTCCTGGGTCAACGATTGGCTGATGGAACTGATGATGGCAAGTTCGGTGTTGCGGTCTTCAGTGATCTTAAGCAGGCGAGTGGTTTCGTCAAAGAGACGGGCATTTTCGAGAGATACGCCCATACTTGCTGCCACGGTCTGCAATAAGCGTACCTGGGCTTCGCTGAAAGCGTATTCTTTCTCGTGATCTTGTACGATGATGACGCCGATCACACGGTCACTGCCGATGATGGGCACATTGACGCTGGATTTGGCGGCTTCGGTGCCCGGCAATAGGGTCAACCCCAGGGCTTCGCGTTCGGCAAGGGTATTGCGCACAAAGGGTTGGCGGGTCTGTGTGATCCTCTCGAAGGTGCCGCCTTTGACCGGCGGTTTGGATGGGTACTCGCGGCGTTCACCCTGAATGTATTCGTATACGTAATGAATGAGATTGTTTTGGGTGTCGTATAAGCGAATGCCTAAATCTTCTGTGTGGAGTACTTCGCGCAGTTTGTCGCCGGTCAATTCGATAATGGCTTGCGGGTCTAACTCGGCTGCCAAGCCTTGTTGAATGCTGTTGATCACTGCCAGTTCGGCGGCACGGTCTTCGGTGATGGTTAAGAGACGTTGGGTCTCATCGAAGAGACGGGCATTTTCGAGCGCCACGCTCATGGCGTTGACCACGGTTTGCAGCAGGCGCACGTCGCTTTCGCCAAAGGCGTGTTCTTTCTCGTAATTGCCAATGAAAACCAACCCAATGGCTTTATTGCCTGTGATGATAGGAACTGCCATGAGAGATTTTTCGACATCGGTGCCTGGGATAGTGTAGCCACCAAGTTCTTGCATGGCTTGAACAAGATTCTCATTTATAACCAAAGGCTGGCGTGATTCGATGACTCGTTTTGAGACCCCTCTTAATGGTGTTGGATCTACGTGGATAACTTCGCCATGTTCGCGCAGGTAGGGGAATTCGATCATGCCTGTTTGTTGGTTGAAGAGGCGGATATCAAGGTCCTGTGAGTCGAACACTTCGCACAATTTGTCGCCCACCAGTTCGTAGATGGCTTGCATATCCAATTTTGAGGCGAGCCCTTCCTGCACCGAGTTGATGATGGCAAGCTCGGCGGCGCGGTCTTCGGTGATCTTTAAGAGGCGGGAGGTTTCATCGAAGAGTCGGGCGTTTTCCATTGCAATGCCCATGCTGCCCGCTAAAGTTTGCAGCAGGCGCACATCTGATTCGGTGAAGGCGTTTTCGCGGTTTAGGTTTTGTATGCTGAAATAACCGTTGATTTGCGACCCTGTTCCATACGGGACGAAGATCAACGATTTTGGGGCCTGAGTTCCTTCGATGATTGTTAGACCGTAACGTTTTGATGCTTCAATGCTATTCTCGTTAATAACCACAGGCTCGCGAGTGGTTATCAAATGTTTCACCATCTCGCTAAAAGGGATGGCTTCATCATCGATCACACGCTGACCTTCATCGAATACATACGGCACGGTGGCAGTTTGTTTCTCATGATCGAACGCGGCGATGATCATCGTGTCTGAATTGAACATATCGCGGATCTTGTCGCCGACGAGGTCGAAGATGGATTGCATATCCAATTTGGACGCCAGCCCCTGCTGTACATTGTTGATGATGGCAAGTTCGGCGGCGCGGTCTTCGGTGATCTTGAGCAGACGTTGGGTTTCGTCGAAGAGGCGCGCATTTTCGAGCGCGGTTCCCAGCGAGGCGGCAATGGTGGTCAACAGGCGGATTTCGGATTCGCCGTAGGCGTTCTCGTGTTCGTAGTTTTCGGTTGTGATCGTTCCAATGACGCGGTCACTGCTAATGATCGGAACCCTGACGCCCGATAAACTTTCATCTGTCCCTGCCAGCGTGGGGAAGAGGGCATTTCCCTCCTCTCTGGTATTCCAGATCACCGGCTTCCGGTTTTGACGCATTTTCATGAATGGTCCATCGGGTTTTGGTGTGACGGGTGGAGCGGAAATCCTTTCTCCATGTTCATAGAAATACAGTGAATGAGAGAGATTTGCCTTTTCGTCGTACCAGCTGATGGCAAGATCAGGCGTATTGAATACTTCACGCAGCTTATCACCGACGAGATCCACAATGGCTTGGAAGTCCAACTCGGCGGCGAGTCCCTGCTGAATGGAGTTGATGATCTGCAACTCGGCGACGCGTTCCTGCTCAGCTTTGAAGAGGCGCTGGGTTTCATCAAACAGACGGGCGTTCTCGAGCGCTGTTCCCAGCGAGGCTGAAACAGTGGTCAGCAGGCGTAGTTCGGATTCGCCGAAAGCATTCTCGCGCTCGTAGTTTTCGAGCATTAACGAGCCAAGCACGCGGTCGCTGCTGATGATGGGGACAGTGACCAAAGATTTGCTCATGTCTGTGCCGGGGATGACTTCACCGCCTGTTTTGGAAATATACTCGGCTGTGTTGACCGCTATTGGCTGGCGGTCTTTTTTCATTGTTTCAAACAATCCGCCGGGGCTTGGTGGGTAAGGCTCAGCCATTATCCGATAGCCGTGTTCAAAAGTGTAAAGGGGATGAATTAAATTGGCTTTTTCATCGTACCAATTGATAGCAAGATCAGGCGTGTTGAACACCTCCCGCAACTTATTGCCGACCAGATCCACAATGGCTTGGAAGTCCAACTCGGCGGCGAGTCCCTGCTGGATGGAATTGATGATCTGCAACTCGGCGACGCGTTCCTGCTCGGCTTTGAACAGGCGCTGGGTTTCGTCAAAGAGACGTGCGCTCTCGAGGGCGGTTCCCAGCGACGCGGCGATGGTGGTCAGTAGGCGCAGTTCCGATTCGCCGTAGGCGTTCTCGCGCTCGTAGTTTTCCATGGCAATCATGCCTAACACACGGTCGCTGCTAATAATGGGAACATTAACCATTGATTTACTAATATCAGTTCCAGGAATTACTTCAGCGCCAGTTTTTGCCATATATTCGGTTGTATTAACCACGATTGGCTGGCGGTTTTTGCTCATAGTCTCGAATATCCCACCGGGGATCGGGGATAGAGCTGAAATAAATATTCGCTTGCCTTGTTCATATGTATAAAGATAATGAAGAAGATTGGTTTTTTCATCAAACCAATCAATTTCAAGATTAGGCGTGTTGAACACTTCACGCAGCTTATCACCGACCAGATCCACAATGGCTTGGAAGTCCAACTCGGCGGCGAGTCCCTGCTGGATGGAGTTGATGATCTGCAACTCGGCAACGCGCTCCTGCTCGGCTTTGAAGAGACGCTGGGTCTCGTCGAAGAGACGCGCGTTCTCGAGCGCGGTTCCCAGTGAAGCGGCGATGGTGGTCAGCAGGCGCAGTTCCGATTCGCCGTAGGCATTCTCGCGTTCGTAGTTTTCCAGCATCAATGTGCCAAGTACGCGGTCACTGTTGATAATGGGAACGGATACGCCTGATTTACTAGCGTCTGTCCCGGGAACCGTTAATGCGATGGCATCCCCTTCTTCCACGGTGTTCCAGATCACGGGTTGGCGTGTCTTGACCTGTCTCTCAAATATCCCACCAGGTTGCGGCGGGCGAGGCGAAATACTCATTCTTTCGCCATGTTCATACATATAAAGATAGTGAACAAGCTTTGTTTTTTCATCGTACCAAGAGATACCCAGATCAGGTGTCTTGAACACTTCACGCAACTTATCACCGACAAGATCCACAATGGCTTGGAAGTCCAACTCGGCGGCGAGTCCCTGCTGAATGGAGTTGATGATCTGCAACTCGGCAACACGTTCCTGCTCGGCTTTGAACAGACGCTGAGTCTCGTCGAAGAGCCGCGCGTTTTCGAGCGCCGTTCCCAGCGAGGCGGCGATGGTGGTCAGCAGGCGCAGTTCAGATTCGCCGTAGGCGTTCTCGCGCTCGAAGTTTTCCAAACTGATGTCGCCAAGAAAACGGTCACTGCTAATGATTGGAACGATGACCATGGATTTTGCCTGATCTGTTCCAGGAATCACACGCATATTTATTTTTTCAAAATCATCTTTATTGTTTAAGACAAGGGGTTTGCGGGTTTTGATCTCGGTTTCATAAATGCCGCCTGGATTTGGATGAGCGGCAGGAGTGGTAATACGTTTGCCATGTTCGTACATATAAAGATAATGAACTAGGTTCGCTTTTTCTTCATACCAAGTGATTCCGAGTTCAGGCGTGTTGAACACCTCGCGCAACTTGTCGCCGACCAGATCCACGATGGCTTGGAAGTCCAACTCGGCAGCGAGTCCCTGCTGGATGGAGTTGATGATCTGCAATTCGGAAATATGTTCCTGAAGTTGTGCGGTTCGCTCTTCGACTTTTTGCTCGAGTCCTGTGATCAAACCGGCATTATCCAACGCGACGGCGCCCTGATTCGCCAACATGCCGAGCATATCGCGGTCCGTGTCGTCGAATTTTCCATACAAGGCATCCATATCTACATAGAGATAGCCGAGGAGGGTGTTTTGGGCGATGAGTGGAGCGATGATGCGCCCCAGACGATGGACGATGGACGATGGACGATGTTTTTTGCTCTTGCCATGGTCTGTGGTCTGTCGTCGATGGTCAGTGACCAGTTGCACCGTCCGTGTGAGGCGAGCTTGGGCGAGATGTTTCTTGATCGAAGCGAGAACGGCGGAGGCGTCTTCCCCGCGCGGGAGGATGGAATCCGCTACTTCGGGTTTTCCGTTGTTTTCAAGGATCAACATCACGCGTTCGCCGCCGATCAGTTCGGTGGCTTCTTCCACGATGAAAGTTTGAATTTCACCAACCGTGTGCAAGGTGTTTAAGCGCAAGCCTGTATCTGCCAGACGTTTGAACGGCTCGCGCAGGTTCGACTCAATGGCGAGATGCGGCATGACGGGCGCATAGCGTGACGTGTTTTTGCTGTTGCGTTTCTGCCACTCTTTTGCCCAATACTGCAACAGTTCGCGGTTCTCGAGAACTTTGTTGAGCAGGTTGCGGCGCAAACCTTCATCGCGCACGTTCTCGATGCTTTCCAGCACGAACTCGTAGGCTTTGTCGAGTGCTTCACGCGCTTCTTTGTTTTTCTTGTTGGCGAGCAGGGCTTGGGTGTGCCGCCACCAAATGGCTTGTGAGGTAAAGCCATCGGGCTTGGCGAAATTTTGAGCGCGGTGCAGGTCGGTGGCTCTGGTGGTGGCTTTGAGCGCGTTGACAGGGTCTTTTGCCGCCAAATAAATTTTGCCCAATTCTGCGAGCACGACATTCTCGCGAGCCAGCCCGGCTTCTTGCAACATCTTCACAGCAGATTTATAAAGCTTGATGGCTTTTTTGGTATCACCTGCTTCGAAAGCCAGATCGCCGTAGGTAGATTGCAACCCTGATATCGCATTCGGATCACCAATGCTGGGAACAAGTTTGGCATATTCTTCCAGGTGGGCACGCGCTGAATCGAACATACCGCTTTTCATTTCAGGGTCGATAATATTGCCCAGCGCGGTTGCAAGGCTGCTCATTGCGCCCATTTCGCGGTTTCTTTTTATGGTTTCACTTTGTAAACGACGGGTGTGAGCATACAAGCCAAGTTCGCTATAGGCTAACCCCAAATTTCCAAGCGCGACCAATTGGCGGTCAACATACCCAGCAGTTTCAAAGGCTTGCAGTGCATTTTGAGAGTAGCGTATCCGTTCGGCAAGGTCTACAAGGGTAAAACTGAAGGCGTTATAGGCATTACCGATCCCATACTGATCGCCCGCCTGTTGGCAAAGTTCCATGGATAACTGCGTGTAGCGGCGGCATTCTTCTTCTTTGCGCAGATCAAAGTAATCATTGGCGAGCACCCAATAACTGCGTCCCATTCCTGAGAGATCGCCAATGGATTGATAGAGTAAAACGGCTTGTTCTGCATTCTTTATTGAAGCATCGGTTTGCTGTGTACGCATCTGCGCTTCGCTCAAGCGGAAGTAACTGGCAGCGCGGATTTCTTGGGATGAATGTTTTAACTTCAGCGCCGCGCTTGCTGATTTGACGGCGCCCTTTAGATCACCCATTCGCATTTGGACGAGGGCGAGGCGATTCAATGCCTGTGTTTTCAACACGGCGGTTGTGCCTAATGTTTTCATCGCCTTGGCATCTTTCATCGCCAAGGCGAGATTGCCTTGAGCGATATAGGATTCTGCGCGCAGGTCGAGCAGGGACATTTGCTCGACGGGCTTGATTTTCGGCGTGGCTAATGCTTGTGTTGCTGAATCAATTGCCGCCGCGTGTTGACCCGTCCACGCGAGTTGGCGAATCTGCTCGAGGGTGGGGGCTAGGGTCGATTTTGAAGAGCCGCTTTTCTTGGTCATAAACTCGGGATCCTGTGTGCGTCTAAATCTTTAGGTGCGACTTTCGCTTAAGACGGGCTGTGCTGCTTTTGGTTGATATTGTACTGGCAGGCTCAAGGTAAAGACAGAGCCTTTGCCAAGTTCGCTGGCTGCGGTGAGGTCACCGCCGAGCAGGCGGGCAAGATTACGGCTAATGGCGAGACCAAGACCTGTACCGCCATATTGACGCGTGGTGGTGTTATCGGCTTGCTGGAATTCTTCGAAGACTTTTTCAAGCGCCTCTTCGCTGATGCCGATGCCTGTATCTGCCACGTGGACGTGGAACATCGCCTCATCCTTTTGTGTTTGCAAGCGGACATTGCCGTGATGGGTGAACTTAGCGGCATTGCTGAGCAGGTTGAGGATGATCTGTTTGATCTTGTCTTGATCGGAGTGGACCATGTTGAGGCTGGGGTCGAGTTCTTTGGTAAGACCAACACCCGGCTTGAGCAGAGGCGTGGCAAGGTGAATGCAGGATTCAGTCAGGGCGCTCACGTCGAACTGGGCGGGTGCAACATCCATGCGACCGGCTTCGATCTTGGCGATATCCAGCACGGTGTTGATCAATCCCAGCAGGTGTTCGGAACTGTTCAGAACTTTATCCAGATTTTCGAGCTGTTTTTCGGGCAGTACCCCATCGGCTTTGCGGCGCACGATGCGGGTGAAGCCGATTATGGCATTGAGCGGGGTGCGCAGCTCATGGCTCATGTTGGCTAGGAAGGTGCTCTTTGCCTGATTGGCATGTTCGGCAGCATCGCGCAAATGTTGTGACTCGTCGAAAAGGCGCGAGTTTTCAATCGCGATGGCAGCATGACGCCCCAAGCCGACAAGGAAGTCGAGGTCGATAGGGGTGAAGGTGCCTTCGCGGCGGTCTTTGTAAATGGAGATGACTCCAATGGTTCGGTTGCTGGCGATGAGTGGAGCGACCATCATGGTTTCGGGGTCTTCATCTTCATCGGGAGTGCCTGCCACATGTTGACGACGCGGGTCGAGGTGCAGATTTTCAACCACTTCGGCAATGCCGGTTTGGGCAATGGTGCCAGTGATTCCTTCGCCCATTTCGAGCGTGCTTTCGCTGTTCTGTTTGGAGTATTTGCCGAGCGCCACTTTGGTGACGAGGGTTTTGCCGTCTTCATCGAGCAGGCGTAGGATGGTATCGCGGGCGTTGAAAAGGTTGTGGACGTTCTCGGTGACGATGTGGATGACCTGTTCCATTTCCAATGTGGAAGAGAGTTCGCGCCCCACGTTGGCGATGGTTGCCATTTGGCTGGCGTTGCGCTCGGTCTCGTTGAAGAGGCGCGCGCTTTCGAGCGCCACGCTCATCGAAGATGCCAGGGTGGTGAGCAGGCGCAGGTCTGAGTCTGTGAAGGCATGTTCGCGTTCGATGTTTTGAACCGAGATGACGCCGATGGCTTCATTGCCCAGCAACAAGGGGACATAGATGGCAGATTTCGGTTCTTTGGCATCGTCGCCGCCAATGACATAGGAATTGACTTCCATGCTGCGTTCTGCCATTTTTTCATTGACCATGAGGGGTTGACGGTTGCGCATCACAAATGGACCAAATCCATTCTCGTCGTGCGGGATCGGCTCTTGTGTCAAACGCATACCGCCTTCCACCACGAAGGGATAGAGTTCCATATCGGTCTGTTTGTCGTGAAGCATGATGAAACAGGTTTGCAGGTTGAAGATCTCGCAGACCTTGTTGCCCACCAGATCGTAAATGGCTTGCATATCCAACTTGGAGGCGAGCCCTTCCTGCACCGAGTTGATGATGGCGAGCTCGGCGGCACGGTCTTCGGTGATCTTGAGCAGACGCTGAGTCTCGTCGAAGAGACGGGCGTTTTCAAGCGCTACGCTCATGGAGTTGGCAAGCGTTTGCAGCAGGCGCACATCAGACTCGCTAAAAGCATGTTCTTCCATGCTGGCGAGGTTGATCAAACCGCGCGCTTGGTCGCCTGCTACTAATGGGACAAAGATCACTGATTTTTCGGATTCGGTTCCGGGCAGGGTGAAACTGCCGTACTTCTTTTCCTCTTCCAACAGGTTTTCGTTGATGACTACCGTTTCGCGGGTACTCAGTACATGATGGGTGAAGCCTTGTTCCCTGTAGGGTTGTGGTTCAAGGAAGAGACGTTCTCCCTTTTCGTACATGTATGGATACAGGGTCATGCCTGTTTGTGGGTCTTGGATGCGGATGTTCATATCCGTATTATTGAAGATCTCACGGATCTTGTCGCCGACCGCGTCGTAGATGCCCTGAATGTTGAGCTCCGCGGCGAGGGCGGCTTGTACGCTATTGATGATGGCAAGTTCGGCATTGCGCTCTTCGGTGATCTTGAGTAGGCGCTGGGTCTCGTCGAAGAGACGTGCGTTTTCGAGTGAGACGCTCATGGCATTGGCAAGCGTTTGCAGCAGGCGCACGTCGCTTTCACTGAAAGCGTGTTCTTCCATGCTGACGAGGTTGATCATGCCGCGCACCTGGTCCCCTGCGATCAGCGGCACGAACACCAGTGATTTTTCGGATTCAGTGCCGGGCAGGGTGTATGCCCCATATTTCTTTTCCTCTTCGAGCATGTTTTCATTGATGACGATCGTTTCACGGGTACGCAGGACATGCGCCGAAAAGCCTTTGTCTATTGGCAACGGGGCGACTTCAAGACGCTGCCCGCCCTGGTTTGCGTACGGGATGTGCAATAATTTTGTTTTAGGGTCGTAAATGCGGATGGTCAGATCTTTATTGTTAAAGATCTCGCGGATCTTATCGCCGACCGCGTCGTAGATGCCCTGAATGTTGAGTTCAGCGGCAAGAGCGGCTTGCACGCTGTTGATGATGGCAAGTTCGGCATTGCGCTCTTCGGTGATCTTGAGCAGGCGTTGGGTTTCATCGAACAGACGGGCGTTTTCGAGAGCGACGCTCATCGAGTTGGCGAGGGTGGTCAGTAGGCGCACATCGCTTTCGCTGAAGGCATGTTCCTTTTGAAAATCGCTCAACTCGATCAACCCGCGTCCCTGATCTCCAACGATTAGCGGAACCATCACCATGGATTTTGGCACCGTTGTGCCTGACAGGACATAACTTCCGTATTTTTCGACTTCTGTGTTTACGTTTTCGTTGATAACCACATTTGCGCGATTGCGGATCACAAAAGGCTCAAAACCACTTGTGCCTAAAGAACTGGATTCAATTGTGACACGTTGATTACTTTCGTACACATATGGGTAATGAACCATGTCCGTTTTGGGGTCATAGATGCGAATACCTATATCCTTGCCGTGGAATATCTCGCGGATCTTATCGCCGACCGCATCATAAATTCCCTGAATGTTGAGCTCCGCGGCGAGGGCGGCTTGCACGCTGTTGATGATGGCGAGTTCCGCGTTGCGCTCTTCGGTGATCTTGAGCAGACGCTGGGTTTCGTCGAAGAGACGGGCGTTTTCGAGCGCTGTTCCCAGCGAGGCGGCGATGGTGGTCAGCAAACGAAGTTCGGATTCTCCGTAAGCATTCTCGCGTTCGTAGTTTTCCATGCCGATGTCGCCGAGGAACCGGTCACTGCTGATGATCGGAACAATAACGCCTGATTTTGATTGATCTGTACCAGGGAGTGCTGGCGCATTTATACTTACAGAATCCGCTTCGTTATTGAAGATAATGGGTTTACGAGTTTTGATCTCAGTCTCATAGATACCGCCCGGAATTGGGTGAGTAGCTGGAGAGTTGATCCGCTTGCCGTGTTCGTAAAAGTAAAGATAGTGAACCAGATTGGCTTTTTCATCGTACCAGGTGATCATAAGATCAGGCGTGTTGAACACTTCGCGCAATTTATCGCCGACCATATCCACAATGGCTTGAAAGTCCAACTCGGCGGCAAGTCCCTGCTGGATGGAGTTGATGATCTGCAACTCGGCGACGCGCTCCTGTTCGGCTTTGAATAGGTGCGCATTTTCGAGAGCGACACTCATTGAGTTGGCAAGGGTTTCCAACAGACGCACATTTGACTCGTTGAAGGCATGTTCACGTTCATGGTTAGCAAGGTAAACTATGCCGCGCACCACATCGCCCACCACCAGCGGTACAAAGACGCCCGACTTGGGCATTTGGGTGCCTGGGACGAGCGTCATTCCCAATTGCTTGCTTTGTCGCGCGAATTCTTCATTGATAACTACCAGCTGACTTGTTCGAATGTGGTGACGAACAAATTCATTAAAAGGAGCAGGTTCGGGGTAAATGCGCTTGCTCTTTTCGAATAGGTATACGTAATGCATCGTTTCAGTGGCATGGTCTAAGGTTACGATGAACATTTTTTGAGGATCAAAAATGTCTCGAAGCTTATCTCCGACCAGATCGTAGATGGACTGCATATCGAGTTTGGATGCCAATCCTTGCTGGACACTGTTGATGACCGCAAGTTCCGCCACACGCTCCTGTTCGGCTTCAAAGAGACGTGCGTTCTGAATGGCAACGCCCATGTTGGAGGAGAGGGTTTGTAAGAGCGAAAGATTGTTCTCTGAGAAATGATTCTTCCTGTAATTGCCAACAGTGACGACCCCAATGGATTTGTCGTTCACAATGATCGGCGCGAACATCATGGATTGGGTGTCTGTCCCATTGACGTTTTCAAGTAGTTCAGGCGGAAGATAGGCGCCATTGGCAACCTGTTCGTCATACGTTCCCATCAGAAGTGGTTTGCGGCTTTGGAGCACTTTCGTAGTCAAGCCTTTTCCTAATGGAAAAGGCTCGATGAAATCAATATAGCCACCTTCGCCCTGATCGTATTCATAAAGGGTATGGATAAGATTGGTATGCTCATCCAACAGCGATATCGAAATGCCCTCCGCATTGAAAATATCACGGACCTTATCGCCCACGATTCTTGTCACAGTTTTGACATCCAGCGTCTTCGCCATCGCTTCGCCTACGGAGTTGAGGATGGCGAGTTCGTCCACGCGGGCATTGAGTTGTTCGGTTCTTTCTTCGACCTTTCGCTCGAGTCCCTGCGCCCATTGGGCATTGTCCAATGCAACAGCGCCCTGGTTCGCCAACATGCCGAGCATGTCGCGGTCGGTGTTGTCGAATGTGCCGTAGAGCGAGTCCATGTCAACATAGAGGTAGCCGAGGATTTGGTTTTGGGCAATTAATGGCGCAACAATCCGCGCTAGACCGTGGACGACAGACGATTGACCATGTTTTATCGTCCTTCGTCCATGGTTCATGGTCAATAGTGTTGACCGGGTGAGGCGGGCTTGGGCGAGGTGTTTGCTGATGGATTTGAGAACGGCTGCGGCGTCTTCTCCGTGCGGGAGCAGGGATTCCGCTACTACGGGTTTGCCATCGTTTTCGAGGATCAACATCACGCGCTCGCCGCCGCTCAACTCGGTGGCTTCTTCGACGAGGAAGGTTTGGATGTCGCTGACAGTTTTTAGGGCGTTGAGGCGCAGACCTGTATCTGCGAGGCGTTGAAAGGGTTCGCGCAGGTTGGACTCAATGTTGAGATGCGCGAAGAGCCGTTCCTTGGGCAGTTTGCGTTTCGCGCCATCGGAGACCCAGAACTGGATGATCTCGCGGTTTTCGCGGACCTTGTTTAGTGCATTTCGGCGCAGCCCTTCATCGCGGATGTTGCTGATGCTTTCGAGCAAATGGTCATACGCGCGGTTGAGGGCTTCCTGTGCCTCTTTGTTTTTGTGATTGGCGAGCAGGGCCTGGGTATGACGCCACCAAATGTTTTGTGAAGCAAAAGAGTTCTGTTTGGCAAAGCCTTGAGCACGATGCAGAGAGGTAGCTTTTGCCGTCGCCTTAAGTGCTTTAACTGGATCTTGACCGGCAAGATAGAATTTGCCCAATTCTGTAAAATGGGTTACTTCATCACCAAGTTGATATTGCTGGATAAGCTTTATTGCCTTTTTTCCATGGCGAAGGGCTGCTTGAATCTCACCCTTGAAAAAGTGCAGGTCTGCCCAATTGGCTTGCGCTTGCAGTTCCATGCTGGGGTCGCCCAAGGTGGAAACCAAGGCTTCAAATTCCTGTAGGGTTGCTTGAGCGTTTTCGTATTGTCCTAAAAAGATTTGAGTGCCAGCCACATTTCCCAGTGAATAGATCATGCCTACTTGAGCATTCATTTTGCGGTTCATTTCAACCACTTCGCGTTGTAAACGCAGGGAACGGGAGTACAAGCCAAGATCCAAGTAGGTGACGCCAAGATTTCCTTTGGCTGCCTGTGCCCGCTCGAGGTATCCTGCTTTTTCAAAGGCGCTTACGGCTTGTTGATACTTTTGGATGGCTTGGGTGATATCTACTTCCATGATGCCCATAATGTTTAGGGCATTCCCCATGCCGTAGTTATCTCCTGCTTGCTGGCAATACTCCAGCGATTTGAGAATGGCTTCCTCAAATTTCTCAACCTGGCGGCTAAGGTCATAGGCATTCGCCACTGCCCAATAGGCGCGCCCCGCGCCAGAGAGGTCGCCGAGGCTGAGGTAGAGGTCTATGGCTTTTTGTCCGTTCTCGATAGCGGCTTGATTCTTTTGGGTGCGGAATTGCGCTTCGGCAAGGCGGAAGTGGGCGAGGGCATGGGTAGGGGCGAGGTCATCTCGCCCTTTACGTGGGTGGGGAGACCCCGCCCCTACGGTTTTCACCGCCGCTGTAGCCGATTTGATTGCGCCTTTCAAGTCACCTGTGCGCATTTGGACGAGGGCAAGGCGGTTTAACGCTAGCGCGTTTAATTTACGATTTTCGATTGAGGATTTTTGATTGGCTTTCGCCAATTTCATCATCGCCTTGGCATCTTGCATGGCAAGGTCGAGGTTGCCTTGGGCAATGTAGGATTCGGAGCGCAGGTCGAGCAGGGACATTTGCGTAGGGGCAGGGTCTCCCTGCCCACGCACAGGGCGGGATGACCCTGCCTCCATGTTCTCCAATGCCTGTGTCGCTGAATCAATCGCCGCCGCGTGTTGACCCGTCCATGCGAGTTGGCGGATGTGTTCAATTAAATGCGAACCGCCAAAAGAAGTTCGCTTTTCAGCAGTCTGTTGGCGGTTTCCTTTAACAGCCTTACGTACGGATGATGACTTCTGTGCCATTCCGTTGCTCCTCACTCCAAGATGTTTGCAAGTTTACAGTTTTATATATCTTTAGTCAACGCAATTCCTGAAAAGAGGTTGAATTCGGAAATAATTATTTTGCTTTTCGATCGTTCCGTAATTATTTGGATGTGGTTCTATTTGCGTTGGACAGCAAGCAGGGTGATATCGTCGAACTGATCTGCATCGCGGATATGCCGATCTAATTCATACCTGAGATGCTCGATCAACATGTGTGCTGACTCGCAGTTCGTTTGAAAAGCATCGTAAATGCGTTGATGCCCAAAAAATTCACCGTGAGGGTCCATGCAATCTGGAACACCATCTGTAAAGGCAAAGAAAATGTCACCTGAAATTAATTGTATTTCGCCTGTTTCAAAATTCGAATTGATCATGACGCCTACCGCAGGTCCCGTTTTGATAAGGGACTCGCGTATTTTCCCCGCTTGAAGAATGAGCGGGGGTTCATGTCCGCCATTAATGTAAGTGAGGGTACCGTCTTGCAGGTTGAGGATGCCAAAAAAGAGCGTTGCAAACATGCCGCTTTTTTCATGCGTTTCTGCAATATAGTTGTTTGTAAGATTCATGGTGTGTATGAGGCGTTCTTGAATTGAATGAGTTTGCCTGGAGTCTTTGACTTTCTCAAAATATTCCTGGTTGGCAATAACGCGGACCAGACTTCGGAACAAGGTCATGAACAGGGCAGCACCCACGCCTTTATCGCATACATCTGCAATGACAAGACCAATGTTCCCATCCGATAGTTCGAACACATCATAGAAATCTCCCGCTACTTCTCGCGCCGACATAAGCAGCGCAGTGATTTCCCAGCCTTCCGCTTGTGGAAGCATGTCGGGCAGGAACCCCGCCTGAATTTCGCGTCCGATTTCCAATTCGCGCTGGAGCGCATTGAGAAAGAGTTTTTCCTGTTCCCACAACCGTGCATTTTCCAAAGCAATGCTCATACTACTTGCAAGGGTCTCAAGCAATCGCACATCTGATTCGCTAAAAGCATGCTCCCGTTCCATGTTTTCGAGAGCGATCACTCCACGGGTTTGTCCGCCAGATACAAGTGGAACATGGACTGATGATTTCTCGATGTACAGATCTGAAACGACAAGGTTTCCAACTCTTAATGTGAACGGTCCCTGCAGACCCGAATCCTTCGTTGGACCAGTAAGAATGTGACCGCCATACTCTTCAAATGCTTTCGTTACATTTTCATTGAGAACGAGTGTTTTGCCTGTGCGAAAAACATGGGCAATAAACCCATGCTCCGGGAGGGGGATCGGTTCATGTGCCCAGCGCTTTCCATATTCGAATGCATATGGCATGTGAATGAGATTCATGGCAGGCTCATATATGATGATACTTAGATCTGTATTATGGAAAATATCCCGAAGTTTTTCCCCAACCAGGTCGTAGATTTCCTGCATATCCAGTTTGGATGCCAGTCCTGCCTGCACACTGTTAATGATCGCGAGTTCTGAAACGCGTTGTTGCTCCCCCTGGTAGAGGCGTGCATTTATGATCGCAACGCCTACGTTGGACGAGAGGGTCTCCAATAAGTGCAATTGGTTATCGTTGAACGCATATGGACGTTGGTTTGCCAGGGCAAGGATCCCAAGCACTTGGTCTTTATCCTTGATCGGAACGCCAAGCCAGGATTGACTTAAGATACCTTCTCCTCTTTCAATGATCTCTGGTGGAAAATATGCGCCATTTTCAATTTCCTCCTGTAGAGTGTTCAACATCAACGGCTCACCGGTGCGAATGACTTTGGATGCCAGACCTGTCCCGAGGGGGAACGGTTCAACATAATCGATGTACCCGCCTTCATTTTTGTCGTATTCAAAAGAGACATGGATGAGATTCGTTTGTGGGTCCAACAACATGATTTCTACGGAATCGGTGTCGAAAATTTCGAGCACCTTCTCTCCAACAAGCTTTGTCATGGTGTTCACATCCAGAGTTTTCACCATGGCTTCACTGACACTGTTGAGGATGTCAAGTTCTGCAGCGCGTTGCTCGGTTTCCTTAAGGAGGCGTTGAGTCTGATTGAAGAGGCTTGCGTTGTTGATGGCGGTCGCGGCTTGAGCGGCAAACGCCATGGCAAGTTGAGCATAATGATCGTTGTAAAAACCAGGCTCCTCCATATCCAGGGTGATCATGCCAATAAGATTCTGGTTGTCGATGATGGGCACAGCCAAGTAACTGCGGATCGTGGTCGCGGCGTGCGACCCGGTGCTGAAATACTGGGGATAACTCTTTGACGCATCGGCAAGGATGATCGGTTTGAGCGATCTCGAGATCAAATACCCGATCTCATCTTCATGTTGATTGAATTCGAAGCTGATGCCGATCAGTTCGTCGATATTCGTAAACCCCCGCCCTGCGGCAAATACCCGCCGGTTCTCAAGAACCTGATAGATTCCCGCACTGTCATACGGGATCACTTTTTGGATTTCTGTTAATACCAGGTCGAACACATCCTTAAGGCTCAATGACCGGTTCAGTGCCTGAGCGACCGAGCGTAGAGTTTCTGCCTGCTCGCGAGCTTGTTGTTCGGCTTTGAATAAACGTGCGTTCTGGAAAGCAATCCCCACATTGGATGCGATCGTATTGAGAAGCCGCTGATCATTTTCGGTGAACCGCCCTTCCTGCCTGGTGCTTTGAACACTGATGACCCCGATCGCTTCACCACTTACAAAGATGGGTACACCCAGGTACGACAAGGCTTGTTTGCCGATGAGTGCCACACCCAACTGCTGGCGCTGCTGGTTCATAGCTTCATTGATAAGGAGGGGAGCACCGGTTTGAATGATCCTGCTGGTTAGCCCCTGTCCCAATTGGATGGGTTCAAGATGTTGTTCACCGTATTGATAAGGGAAATTGATGATGCCTTTTTCCTGGTCGAGCAACGCAACATACGCGATATCCGCTTTGAATACCGAACGGAGCTGCTCACCAACGAGATCGATGAGCATGTTCAGATCAAGTTCAGATACAAGTGCAGCGCTTACGGTGTTGACCGTGGCAAGTTCACGGGCGCGGTGCTGGGTTTCGTCGAAGAGGCGGGCATTTTCAATCGCAACGCTCATGGCATTGGCCAGAGTTTGAAGCAGTTGAACATCTGAGGCGCTGAATGCATTCTCCCGATCGATATCCTGGAGCGAGATGATGCCGATCACCCTGCCCTCGGTCATCATCGGAACGAACAAGGCTGATTTGGGCCAGGTACCGGTCAGCAGGGGATTGTTGTATTGAGCTGCCAGCTTCACAAAATTGTGGCCAATGAGCAGGGGAACACCCGTGCGGATGACCTGCTGCCGAAAGCCGTAGGGTTCCCTGGGCGAAAAAACACTGCGGTCACCTTTTTCATAAGAATACGGCATGGAGATCAAATTAGACTCAGCATTGTAGGTCACAATATCGACGACCTGTACCTTGAACACCTCGCGCACTTTCTCGCCGATAAGCTCGTATATGGCTTGCAAATCCATTTTGGATGCCAGCCCAGCCTGCACACTGTTAATGACTTCTATTTCCGCGCGAAGCTGTTTTGTCTCTTTGCGTGCTTTGGCAAGTTCTTTGTTTATTCGGGTTATCTTGTTCGTGAGTTCGATGATCGTTTCATTAACGGAAGAGATTGTGTTCCGTTTTTGAACCTTATGGACGCCAGCTTCTTTTTTCTTTCCCCGCAGCTTGTGAACGACAGTTTTCTCAGAAGACTTCGATGTCGCCATACTCGTCCTCCTTGTTGACCTTACCAATGTCAGTGTACAAGTTTGGAAGACGAGAGTCAATAGATTGAAAATTTATGATGTTCTTAAAGAGATGATGTTTTGAATGGGAGTTTGGATGACCATATCGCAGCCGGGCCAGACCGCATCCACGCCCGCTTCTTTCGACCTTTGAACTGCCTCTGCAACCGAGTCTTCATCACCCTGCCACAACGCTGCCACCGGGTCGATGTTGCCGAACAGCATCGTTTCCTTTAACACAGCGCGTGATGCCTTCAGGTCATTCAACTGGTCTACAGAGATCGCATCTGCGCCAGATTGCGCCAACAGATTCATGGCAGAGTCCGTTTTGCCGCAAACTGAAAGCACGGTGGGGTGGGGTAGTTGTCGGGTCAGGTGTTGAAGCGCAGGCAGGACGAATTGCTCAAACGGCTTCGGTCCGATAAATCCCGGCGAACCGCCCATCTCGTGGATGGTGATGAAGTCTGCACCTGCATCCAAATAGGCGTTGCCAATATCTGCAAGAAAAGAAGAGAGATGCGCGAGTGCACCCAACACCATTTGAGGCTCGTTCTTCATCTCACGGATGAGGTTCTGCACTTTGCAAATGTAGATCATCAACGTGTATGGACCGGGGATCATGCCCGAAATGACAGCCTGCCCGCCAATATCTTTTTTCGTCAAGCGGATCGCATCGCAGATCAGCGGAATCCGACCGCCCAAGGTGGGCTGCGTCTGTGCCACCTCTCGTGCTGACATGAACAGCAGTTTGCGCACCTGCGGGAATTGCATCTCTTCATTGTTATAGAAGATCAACTCTGCACCAAGGGCTTCGGCAGGGGAGCACAAGTCCAATGGCAGTGCTGCGGATGGCATGCCGGTTAACTTGAAGGTGCTCGCCGCCGCGCGCGCCATTTTCCCTGCATCATGATGGACTTCTTGCGAAGATACCCCTTCACTTGCCAGCCCTTCAGCTGTGACGTGAATCAACCCGCTGAACGCCGGAACAGAAGAAATTTTTTCCCCGTTCAACAACTTCAAAATCTCATCACGCATCATGACCTCCAAATAATATCTATTGGACGCTGAAAAACGCTGAGTACGCGATTATAAAAATGCTCTATTCCGCGTCTGTCTGCGCTCGTCCGCGTCCTATTTTAATTGTTTCCCAATAAGAAAATTACGGATTACGCTTTACGTGTACCGTAATTCGTAATCCGTAA
>JBEBCV010000065.1:0-4273 GCA_041157505.1 Chloroflexota bacterium
TCGTCAAAGCCATTGTTGCAGGCGGCAATGCCGTCATGCTTGGCAGTCTGCTCGCGGGTCTCGAAGAAGCGCCAGGTGAAGTGATGATGTATGAAGGTCGTCGCTTCAAGGAATATCGCGGTATGGGCAGCCTCGGCGCGATGAAAGGCTACGGCATTGACCGCTATGCCACGGGGCAGAGCGGCAGCGGCAAACTTGTGCCCGAAGGTATCGAAGGTCGCGTGCCGTATAAGGGTGCGCTCGGTGAATATGTCTATCAACTCGTTGGCGGCCTGCGCTCGGGAATGGGCTATGCAGGCGCTGCCTCGCTCGAAGACCTGCGCACCAAAACCCGCCTCACGCGCATCACCAACGCGGGTCTTATCGAAAGCCACCCGCATGATGTTATTATTACCAAGGAAGCCCCAAACTATCAGTTGAGCCAGCGATAACACATGACCCTTCACCTTCTTTCTCCTTTGGATGGACGCTACGCCGAGACCACTGCGCCTCTGCGGGATCACTTCTCCGAGTTTGCTTTTCTACGCGACAGAGTGCGCGTCGAACTTAAATTTTTGCCTGCTCTTTCCAAAACAGGCTTGGTGCGCCCCCTAAGCGACTCTGAGTCCGCGCACCTCGAATCGGTTCTAGAAAATTTCTCAGACGCCGATGCAGAACTGATCCTCGAATACGAACGCAAGACTCGCCACGACGTCAAAGCCATTGAGTATTTCATCCAAAGCAAATTGCAGGGAACCTCACTCGAAGATCTCATTCCATGGATTCACTTCGGCTTAACTTCCGAAGATACGAACAGTCTAGGTCAAGCTATTGCGCTCAAAGAATCGAGAGACAAAGTCATTCTCCCCAATCTCCAAAACTTAATTACCAATCTCTCCGATTTTGCTCTCAAATATAAATCTATCCCCATGCTCGCCCGTACACATGGACAGTTCGCAGTCCCAACAACATTGGGCAAAGAGTTCGCCGTCTACATCGCCCGCCTCAAAAAGGCACGCGACGAAATTGCTGAGCACAAATTCGAAGCCAAGTTAACGGGCGCAGTCGGCAATTTCAATGCCTTGCAATCCGCTGCCCCCAATGTGGATTGGATTTCATTCAGCCAAGAATTTGTCTCTAGTTTTGGGTTGGAGCCAAACTTGCTGACCACCCAAATCCTCCCCTACGATAATTGGGTGCGCTATTTCGACCTCATCCGTTTGACCAATTCTATTTTGATAGATTTTGCTCAAGATGTCTGGCGGTACATCAGCGATGGTTACTTGAAACAAGCCGTTGTGGCGGGCGAAGTCGGTTCATCCACCATGCCGCAGAAGGTAAACCCGATTGACTTTGAAAATGCGGAGGGCAATCTCGGTGTAGCGAATTCACTCTTTGCGCATTACGCTCAAAAGTTGACCGTCTCACGCCTACAACGCGACCTCTCTGACTCGACCGTCCGCCGCACTTTTGGCACGGCGTTGGGTCACAGCCTATTAGCATGGACCAACTTCCAGCGCGGTCTGAAGCGTATTGCTCCTGATGAGGAAAAACTCAAAGCGGAGTTAAATGCCCATTGGGAAGTCGTCTCCGAAGGCGCACAAACCATCCTCCGCGCCGCTGGAAAATCCGACGCTTATGAATCGCTCAAAGAACAAACCCGCGGACGAGTCCTCACTGAGTCTGATTACAAGGCTTGGTGTAATTCGATTGACGTGGATGAACCCACACGCGAAAAGTTAAAGGCTCTCTCGCCAGAAAGTTATATCGGGTTGGCAATTCAGTTAACCGAAAGCATTATTGAATAAAAATTCATTCCAACTCACAAACCCACCCTTGCAGGGTGGGTCTTTTTCTTGTCCAGTTTCTCTAACCTGTTTCTAGGCAAAAATTGGACTTTTTGGGTTGAAATTATTGTGATTTTACGTACAATGCAAGTGTAAGTATGTACCAAATTTCACTTTTCTTGGAGACCCCAAATGTTCCGTAAGTTCCTTCTTTTTGCTGTGTTTGCCGCGATCCTCGCCGCCTGTGGCGGCAGCGCTGGTCCTGCCACTGAACTCACTGTGGATATGACCGACCTGATGTTCAATCCCGCCAACCTTGAAGCCACCGCTGGTCAGATCAATCTCAATTTGAGCAACAGCGGCGCCGTTGAACACAACTTCCTGGTGCTCAAGCCTGGAGCCACTTACACCTCCTCCACCGATGTCAAACCGGAAGATATCCTTTTTGAAACCAAGCTCGCCGCCGGTGAAAGCGGACAGTTCAGCCTTACGCTCGCAGAAGCCGGTGAGTACCCAGTGATCTGCACCGTACCTGGCCACCTCGAAGCGGGCATGGTTGGCAAACTGGTCGTCAAGTAATAACAAGCCGCATGTTTCTCCTCTTCTCAAAGCCGGAGGCTCCTGCAAAGGATGCTTCCGGCTTCACGTTTCCTCCTTCCCCACCCAAACTAACGCAGAGTCATGTAGAATTCAATAAAAATTCCACTTCGTGAGACTTTTATGAAATCCTACCGAAAAGAACTTTGGTTCAACATCCCATCCCGCCGCGGGTTTGTCAACATCACTTCGCAGGTGGAAGAAGCTCTGCGCGAAAGCGGCATTAAAGAAGGGCTGCTCTTATGCAATGCCATGCACATCACCGCTTCGGTCTTCATCAACGATGATGAAAGCGGCTTGCACAAAGATTACGAAAAGTGGTTGGAAAAGCTTGCACCCCATGAACCAGTAAACGGATATCGCCACAACGACACCGGTGAAGATAACGCCGATGCGCACATGAAACGTCAGGTCATGGGACGTGAAGTGGTGGTGGCGGTCACGAACGGACAACTGGACTTTGGAACCTGGGAACAGATCTTCTACGGTGAGTTTGACGGGCACAGGCGTAAGCGTGTTTTAGTGAAGATCATAGGAGAGTGATCGATGGAAAAAAGACGTTTTGGACGAACAGGGCATCAAAGTACGGTTGCCATCTTTGGCGCAGCAGCGTTCTGGGAAATTGAACAAAAAGATGCCGACCGTGTGATGGAAATGGTGATCGAAGCAGGCATCAACCACATTGACGTCGCCCCATCTTATGGTCAAGCCGAACTACGGGTTGGTCCATGGATGAAAACCGAGCGTGAGCGTTTCTTCCTTGGCTGTAAAACCATGGAACGCACAAAAGATGGGGCATGGCGTGAAATGCAAGAGTCACTCAAACGCCTGCACACCGACGCGTTCGATTTGTATCAATGCCATGCCATCACCAGCATGGATGAACTGGATGCTATTTTTGCCAAAGGCGGCGCCATGGAAGCCATGGTCGAAGCCCGCGATCAAGGGCTTACTAAATATATCGGCATCACGGGACATGGCGTGGATTCACCGAAGATATATCTGGAAGCCCTGCGCAGGTTCGATTTCGACTCGGTTCTATTCCCGATGAATTTTGTGCAAATGGCAATGCCAGAATTTCGTCAGGCAGCCGATGATTTGGTCTCTGTTTGCAAGGCAAAAGATGTTGGCACAATGGTCATCAAATCCATTACCAAAGGACCATGGGGTGAGAAACCTAAAACAGCCACTACCTGGTACGAGCCGTTCGACAAAATGGATGAGATCCAACGCGGAATAAATTTTGTGCTTTCACATGATGTGACCGGGGTGTGCACCGCCGGGGATATAAGAATCCTACCGATGGTGATACAAGCGTGTGAAAACTTTACACCGCTCAATTCTCAAGAGCAGGAAGCAATGATCGAAAGCGGTGCACAATTTGAAGCTTTATTTAAGTAAGAGAGGATCCTATGCGATTAAAAAATAAAACGATTGCTACACTGATTGCGGAAGGCGTCGAAGACCTTGAGTATTATGTGCCTGTTATGCGTTTACAGGAAGAAGGCGCAAAGGTTTTGAGTGCCGGGCTTGATCTCAAACCGGTACGCGGCAAGAATGGTCTGATCATCACCCCTGATGCAAAAATCGAAGACTTGAAGTCCAATGAACTTTTTGCGATCATTCTCCCGGGCGGCTGGGCACCCGATAAGATCCGCAGATATGATGTGGTTAAGAAACTCGTCAAAGAAATGAATGATGCCAACAAAATCATTGGCATCATTTGTCATGGTGGTTCCATTGCCATCTCAGCAGGCATCATCAAGATAGGTCAGCGTGTCACTGGCTCCACGGGTATCAAAGACGATCTCGAAAACGTTGGCGGGGTCTGGGCAGATGAAGCCGCTTTCCGCGAAGGCAACCAGGTTTGGGGGCGGGTGGTGGCGGATATTCCCGATTTCAATCGTGAA
>JBEBCV010000066.1:0-5167 GCA_041157505.1 Chloroflexota bacterium
ATTATGGGAAGGCAAAACCTGTCTTGCCCGTCAGGCGGCGTTCTTTGCACCAACCAAACATCTCAAACTAAAAGATCCGCAGATCAAATCTGTCTTGAGTGTGAAAGATGGCGTGCTCTCCATTGAAGTTTCATCCAAGTCACTTGCCCGCCTTGTGGAATGCAGCTTAAGCGGAGCAGATGTAGTCTTCAGTGATAACTACTTCGATCTGCCCGCTCAAACCAAGGTTACGGTTACAGCTCCCATGCCAGCAGGTTGGGATCTCAAAAAAGCCCAGGCGGCGTTCAAAGTCCGCTCTGTATTTGATACGTATTCCAAATAAAGAGGAAAAGACTATGGCTATAGATATTCAATCCATCATTTCTCAAATGACTCTTGATGAAAAGGCGGCTCTTTGCACTGGAGCCAGCAATTGGTCTACCACTCCGATCGAGCGCTTGGGACTTCCTGAAATGATCGTTTCAGATGGACCACATGGTGTACGTCGCGTACCGGATATTCATTCCATGGGACAGCACAGCCTGCCCGCCACCTGTTTCCCAACTGCATCCTGCACCGCTTCCACTTGGGACGTAGACCTGATCAAGCAAATGGGCGTTGCCCTCGCTGAAGAATGCATCGCCCTCAACGTAGATGTACTGCTTGGTCCCGGCGCGAACATGAAGCGCTCTCCGCTCGGCGGGCGCAACTTTGAATACTTCTCCGAAGACCCCTTCCTTGCTGGGGAGTTGGCGGCGAACTTCATCAACGGTGTGCAATCGAAAGGCGTGGGAACATCGCTCAAGCATTATGCTGCCAACAATCAGGAATTTCAGCGCTTCAGCATCAGCGCCGAAATTGACGAACGCACCCTGCGCGAGATTTATCTGCCCGCCTTCGAGAAAGCCGTAAAAACCGCTCAACCCTGGACGGTGATGTGCTCATATAACAAGGTGAATGGCACCTTTGCCTCAGAACATTATCAATTGCTCACCAAGATCCTTAAAGATGAATGGGGATTTGAAGGCTTGGTGGTTTCAGACTGGGGTGCAGTGCGTAATCGCGTCGCTGCACTCAAAGCAGGTTTGGATTGGGAAATGCCCGGTCCGCAAGATCTGCGTGTCAAGGCTGTGGTGGAAGCTGTCCGCTCCGGAGATTTAAATGAAGCGGTATTGGACGAATCCGTTCGCCGTATTTTACGGATCGTTCTCAAAGCAAAAGAAACTCCCAAAGGCGGCGACTTTGATGTGGATGCTCATCATGAGTTGGCACACAAGATCGCCCTTGAAGGCATTGTGTTACTAAAGAATGATGGGTTGCTTCCATTGAAAGATCATCAACATATTGCCGTCATTGGACGTTCGGCAGAGAGCGCTCACTTTCAGGGCGGTGGCAGTTCACACATTAACCCCACCAAGGTTGCCATGCCGTTCAAGGAACTTCAATCTCACGCTGAAAATGCTGAATTGACCTATGCCGAAGGCTACCCAACTGATAACTCCTTCCAGCCGGGAATGATCGATGAAGCTGTGGGGCTTGCACAGTCTGCAGATGTGGCTTTGCTTTATATTGCCCTGCCTACCTTCAAGGAATCTGAAGGCTATGATCGTCAGGACCTCGACCTTACCAAACAACAGATCGCGCTCATCAAAGCCGTGTCGAAAGTTCAGCCGAACACAGTTGTGGTTTTGAACAACGGCGCACCGGTTGCCATGAGCGAATGGATCCATGACGTCCCAGCCGTGCTTGAGGGTTGGATGATGGGGCAGGCGGGCGGCGCTGCATTAGCCGATATTCTTTTTGGGCGTGTGAACCCCAGCGGAAAACTCGCTGAAACTTTCCCGCTCAAACTTGCCGATACTCCATCGCACACCAATTGGCCCGGCGGCGCTGGCAAGGTTCATTATGGTGAGGGCATTTTTATCGGCTATCGTTATTATGATGCGAAAGAAATGCCGGTACTCTTCCCGTTCGGTCACGGCTTGAGTTACACCACCTTTAAGTACAGCAATGCCAAAGTCTCTGCAACAAATTTCAAAGACACAGATGGCTTGACCGTCACAGTAGATGTCACCAACACGGGCAAACTCGCAGGCAAAGAAACTGTTCAGGTCTACGTCCACGACCAAAAGTCCGATCTGATCCGCCCGGTCAAGGAATTGAAGGGATTTGCCAAGGTGGAACTCCAACCCGGTGAGACCAAGACCGTGTCCATCCATTTGGACTTCCGCGCCTTTGCGTATTACCACCCCGAACACAAACAGTGGATCACTGAAGATGGTGACTTTGACATCCTCGTTGGCGCTTCCTCCGCCGATATTCGTAGCCGTCTCACTGCCACGCTTCAATCGACCTTGGACCTGCCCTGCGTTCTCGACATTGAATCCACCATGCGAGAGTGGATGGCAGACCGACGTGGCAGGCAGGTGCTTGGGACTCTCTACGAACAGATCGAAACACAAGTCCGCAGGTTGTTTGCAGGGGAGGGGCGTTACGGTAACGAACAAGCAGGTGAGCAGGTTGTTGAGAAAGAAGTTATGGGCATGGACATCATGGATATGATGATCGACATGCCGGTGGTGAGCGTTCTGATGTTCCAGCAGAGTTCACTCACCATGCCCGCCGAGGAAATGGTGGCAGGTCTATTGCGACAGGTCCATGGCATGAAGTAACTTTTAGGGGATGAAGGTGAGATCACCTTCATCCCCGTCTTTTTGCTTTGCGTAAATCACTCATCGTACTTGTCATTCGGCGCTATTCATTTAGAATAGCGCCATTCTTGACGCAATCGTTCGAAGTTCACATAGATAAAGTCTGGTATGTGGAAACCCATTTTGCAAGATCGTAGGAATTATGTTGAAAAATCACCCGCTCTTTCTAACTCTTGGTGAGTTAAAAGGAAACCCACGCATCACAGTATGGACCGAGATCATGTTCGGTATTCCGTACAATCTATTCATGCCGTTCTTTTCTGTTTATATGCTGGGGTTGGGAGTCACGGATCAGCAGATCGGTAGTATTGCCAGCATGGGGCTGGTTGCTCAGGTATTTACAGCGCTTATCAGCGGCGCCATTGTCGATAAATTTGGTCGGCGGCTCACCTTGTTCATTGGGGACTTGTTGTGTTGGAGTGTTCCTTGCTTGATCTGGTTTGCTGCGCAGGATGTACGATATTTCATTGCTGCGGCGTTGATGAACAGCCTGTGGCGCATCTCCCACACAGCATGGACATGCCTGATGGTCGAAGATGCAGAGACAAGGCACCTCGTTCACATCTGGACCTGGATCATGATCTTTGCCTTTTCTTCGGCTTTCTTTGCGCCTTTGGGCGGCTGGTTCGTGGAGCGTTATGGTCTTGTCCCTGCCATGCGTGGATTGCTCCTCTTCGGTTTCATTATGTTGACTGCCAAGGGCATTCTGCTTTACATCTATTCCCATGAAACAGTGCGAGGGATACAGCGTAAACAGGAAACCAAACATCGTTCGATCTTAAGTTTATTGAGTGAATATCGTAGTGTCTTTCCACAAATATTACATTCCCGCGCCATTTTGGCGGCATTATCATTGCTGGTCATCATGAATATCTATGCCACCATTAACAATAACTTTTGGGGCGTATTGTTTACCAGCAAACTTGGCTTTTCCGAATCTCAAATTTCCACCTTTGCCGCCCTTCGTTCGTTGGTGATGACATTTGGCTTTTTTGTGATTGGTCCGCGCCTTACCAATCTGCGCCGCTTCCGTTTACCGCTTGGGGTGGGGTTTGGTGCGTTTTTGCTTAGCCAGGGATTACTGGTCCTGATGCCCGCAAAAGCAACTGCATTATTGGCGCTTAGTGTTGTGTTGGAAGGCGCAGCTTCATCGCTTGTTTCACCAATGGCAGAATCACTGTTGTCGGTTTCGATGGAAACTGATGAGCGTGCCAGGCTTACTGCCATGGTATCCATGGCAATGATCATCTTGATCTCACCTTTCGGATGGATCGCAGGTCAACTTTCGGCGATGAACCGTTCTTTTCCGTTCCTTTTGAATATTGCCTTGTTCGCTGTTGGACTTGTGATCGTTTGGATCATTGGAAAACCGGGTTTGATCAGCTTTGTAAAACATACCGAACCACACGAAGTTTAAATTTAAGGAATTGATAATGAATGTTCTAGTTGGCGATGTTGGTGGCACAAAGACTGCGCTGGCGATCGTATCTTCAGAGAAAGGTCCGCGCAGCCTGGCGAATGAAAGACACTTTCTTTGCGCTCAATATGACAGCGTGGATGAGATCATCCATGCATATCTATCGGATGCAGCTGTCCAGATCGATGCCATTTGTTTGGTGGTTGCTGGTCCTGTTATCGATGGGAAAGCAAAGATAACCAACCTGCCTTGGGTCATGGAAGAAGCTCATCTGGCAGCGAAGTTCAATGTAGCCCGTGCCAAACTTCTCAACGACCTCGAAGGCATGGCATATGCTGTTCCGATCTTAAGTGAAGAAGATGTCTTCACCTTGTCGCCAGGTATTGCAGTCAGCGGCGGTTCTATTGCAGTCATTGCTCCGGGAACGGGCTTGGGTGAGGCGTATTTAACCAAAGAACATGTTAACTATTGCGCCCACGCCTCAGAAGGCGGGCATGCATCTTTTTCACCCATCAATGCCATACAGATCGAATTATTGGGATTTTTACAACAGAAAAAAGGGCTTGAGCATGTCAGCATGGAAAGAGTTTGTTCCGGTGCGCTCGGAATACCCAACCTGTATACTTTTCTAAAAGAGACAGGTAAATACCCTGAACCCGCCTGGCTTGCACAAAAACTTGCAGATGGTGTGGATATGGCTCCCGTCATTTTCAGCACAGCACAAGATACTGATAATCCATCTGAACTTTGCGTTGCCACCCTTGATTTGTTTTGCTCGATCCTTGCTGTGGAAGCAGGCAACCTGGCATTGAAGATCTTGTCTACTGGCGGCATTTACCTTGGGGGCGGGATACCGCCGCGCATTCTTGGTTTATTACAACAACCTGAATTCCTTGCCACACTGCGCCGTAAGGGACGCTTTGAAGGGTTACTAACACAGATGCCTGTCAAAGTGATCCTGAATACAAAAGCGCCCCTTATGGGTGCCGGGGAATATGGCTTGCGTTGACAATGGCATAAAAAAGATAATCAACTTATCAGGCTTTGCATTAAAAAAAAA
>JBEBCV010000067.1:0-10997 GCA_041157505.1 Chloroflexota bacterium
CAAGAGAAGTGCCAGAATATCCGATCGGTGCCATTCAAAAATTATAAGCGACAGCGACTCTTGACACCTGACACCTGACACCTGATACTTGCCGCAATGACTCGCTGGCTAGACCCTCACCCTATCGACATCCCCGCTTCATTCCAAGACTTGGGCTTGCCCCCACTCATCGCACAGACTCTACTCCGACGTGGAATCCACTCACCCGTTGAAGCCAAGGCGTTTCTTTATCCTGAAAAGAATCCTTCCTCCCAGTTCCCAGACATCGAAAAAGCTGTCGATCTTATCCATCTGGCTATCCGCAATGGAGAACGGATCTGCGTTTGGGGGGACTTTGATGTAGATGGGCAAACATCCACTGCGCTGCTAGTACAAACCTTGCAGTTGTTGAATGCAAATGTTATCTATTACGTTCCCGTGCGCGGAAAAGAAAGTCACGGCATTCATATCGAGTCACTGAAACCGATCATTGAGAACGGCGCAAAACTTTTATTGACGTGTGACACAGGCATTACTGCTCAAGAAGCAATTGACTATGCAAACACACACGGATTAACCGTCATCGTCACCGACCATCATGATCTTGGTGAAACTCTACCGAATGCAAAAGCCATTATCAACCCTAAACTGCTGCCCGAAGATCATCCATTGCGAAATCTTGCTGGAGTTGGCGTTGCATATAAGCTTGCTGAAGCGCTCTTGATCGAAAATCAAAAATCTGAAATCGGAAATTTACTCGATCTTGTTGCTCTTGGTCTCATTGCCGATGTGGCGTTACTTCAAAGCGAAACCCGTTCCCTTGCCAAACAAGGTATCGAACAACTGCGTAATACCAATCGCATCGGATTACGCGTGATCGCTGAACTCGCAGGCGCATCCTTTGATTCACTTACTGAAGAGACCATCGGCTTTACGTTCGCACCGCGACTCAATGCGCTTGGCCGCCTCGGAGATGCCAACCCTGCTGTTGAGTTACTCATCACGAAAGACACTGCCCGTGCGCGTGTGCTTGCGACACAGATCGAGGGCTTAAATGCTCAACGTCGCATGCTCACCAAACAAGTCACCGATGCTGCGGAAGCACAGCTCAAAGAAAATCCCGATCTTCTCAATCAACCTGCCATCATCCTCTCACACCCCAATTGGCCAGGTGGTGTGGTTGGTATCGTAGCCAATAAACTTGTTGAGCGGTATCACAAACCCGCGATTCTCTTCAATGAGTCAGAAGATGGCATCTTACGCGGTTCAGCCCGGTCGATCGAAGGCTTGCATATCACCGAAGCCATCACTACCCAAAAAGATCTACTGTTCGGGTTTGGTGGTCATCCCATGGCGGCAGGCATGGCTTTGCAAAAGGATAACCTCCCCGCCTTCCGCAAGGGACTTGGCAAAGCCATTGAAAAACAACTTGGAGATTTGGTCTTCGAAGAACCTACGCTTCAGATCGACGCCTGGCTGGGTCTCTCTGACCTGAACCTTGACCTTGCTGACAGCTTAGAACTTCTCGCCCCTTTTGGAGCGGGCAACCCCGAGTTGACTCTCGCCACCCACAATGTGACTCTCAAATCTGCCATCGGGCTTGGTAAGACCAAAGAACATCTGCGCTTGAACGTGGAAGATGAAAACGGCGAGATCGGCAGCCTCCTCTGGTGGAGTGGAGCAGGTGAAGAACTCCCACCAACCGATACCAAATTCGATATTGCCTACACCCTGCGCGCCACTTCCTACCGTGGACAGCGTCAAGTCACATTACAGTTCAAGGAATTTAGAGTTACCGGACAAAGACCTGCCGAAGTTCGAGAGTCAAAGCTTGAAATTCGAGACATGCGTTTGAATGCTATATCGTTTGAAAAATTGAGTGGCGAAACCATGATCTGGGCAGAAGGTGTCGATAAAGCCAAAGGGAAACCCCGCTTCGAACTTACCCAAGCCGACGAAATGACCATCTACACCATACCACCCTCCCCTGCCGATCTTCGAAAGGCACTTGAGAACGTCAAGCCAAAAGCTGTGAATGTTTTCGGATTTGTTCCCACTGAACAAAAGCCTGATGAATTCCTTAAGCACCTTGCAGGCTTATGTAAATTCGTCCTTAATCAACGCCACGGAAAAACGACCATTTCCGAACTTGCTGCTGCGGTGGCTGCCCGCGAGAGTGCGATCCAACTTGGGTTGCAATGGCTTGCCGCAAGCGGTCAACTCACGGTGAATGTCGAAGAGAACGATGTACAGTTATCGAAAGAGACTCAGGAAAAGAATCCATACCTGCAAGCGGAATTATTCATCGCCTTACGTGGAGTGATAAACGAAACTGCTGCCTACAGAAAATACTTCGCGACAATTACAGACCTCAAAATCCTTTTCAAACAATAAAACCAGACCTATTCATGAAAAATAATATTTTATTCATTTGCACCGGCAATTATTACCGCAGCCGGTATGCAGAATTGTTCTTCAACGATCTCGTAACAAAAAGAAAGATCAACTGGTCTGCAGACTCTCGCGGACTTGAGGCTAGCGCTGGTCGCAATATTGGACCCATATCTAAATTTGCGCTTGCTCGCCTCTCCATGCATGGAATATCCCCCGGTGAACCAGCTCGTTTCCCATTGCAATTGGAAGAAAAAGACCTGCAAGATGCAGGTCTCATTATTGCGATCAATCGTGTGGAGCATCAGCCCATGATGGAAAGATATTTCCCCGCATGGGCTGAGCGAATTACTTATTGGGACGTAGCAGACCTAAACATAACTGAAGCTGACGATGCCTTGTCTGCCATTGAGAAAATGATCAATGACCTGGCAGTAAACATCATCACGCATCATAATCAATGAAATCATCCACACCAAACTGGTCTTCATACCGGGATAACAAGTCCATCGTTTTTCGCATAAACTCCCCATCCAAATCTGCCTTCTTGATCTCCAATTCTTCCTTGTGAGCGATCAACCTTTCGCGAAAGCTAATGGCTTTGGATGGAGGTAAGTGCGGCTCGATCTCACAGATCAGGGCTAGAGTTTCCTTGATAATGGATAACCCATCTCGCAGGGAAATATCTTCGTCCAATAATTGGCGCAGGACCTTGCACTTATACTTTCCACAACTTTTCGGATATTCGGGCGCATCATAAATATTACAGATCCCGTTCCACATCGGACAGGGTTGTAGAAATCCACGCTGACGCGGATCATCACGAATTACATCGATCCCGAGTTTTTCAACCTGTTCCAATTCAGGGGCATTTAGGCGCACCCATGAAAAGAGATGACCGGAACAGCACAGCCCACAAGCTTTACAGAGGAGGTTGGCAGAAGAGTCAGTCATACAGTTATCTTATCAAATAGTTCAATCTTAGTATTGAAAAACCAAAACATGAAGAATAGCTCAGGACAAGCATAAGTTTCCCATAAGAAAGAGACAATCCTTATATCCTTTCTAATTTGATAATATTTTTTCTATATTGGGTCTTTATACAATGTATAATTCATCGTCTTGATAAAACCAAAGTTAGAAGAGCCAATATTTATATAGACATTTAATAGGGATCATTTTCACCAAAGTGCATTCATGAAGACTACAATAGAGGGGGAATAAAATAAAGGTTCATTATTGCATTGATACGCAAATAATCAAGATATTGGTCTACCAGGAAATATTCGTGTCTTCAAAGAAATCCTCCCGCTTTGCATTTCCATTATCGCTTCGAACAATATTAATATTTCCCTATGTAATATTCCTTATCTTTACCATTACAACAGCTGTTTTTATCTCATCCTTGTATGGGCACAATGCCGTAAATAATGTTGCTCACCAATTACAAAATGAGACTACTTCACGCGTTCAACATTATTTAGAATCTTTTTTGAGTCTTCCCCATAAGATCAATGAACTTAATGCATATGCGATTCAAAATGGCAATCTAATACCAGATGATGCGTCTTCGATGCAACAATATTTTTTGCAGCAAGTTAAGCTCCAACCACAAGTTACAAGCATTTATTTCGGAAATTCAGAAGGTGGGTTGATCGGTGCAGGACGCGAAGGGTCTGAAGGGGTATTTTATTTTACCGAAACCACGGGACTTGAGAACGGCGACTTTCAAAAATTCGGATTGGAAGAGAATGGAGCGATCAATCCACTGCCTCTTGCTATAGTGCCAAACTTTGACGCACGCACACGACCCTGGTACATCAGTGCATCACAGCAAAAAAAGGCAACTTGGAGCAATATCTACACTTTGTTCACAGGGCAGGATTTGGCGATCGCCGCAAGCCGTCCAGTTTACAGCGACACGAACGAACTGATCGGTGTGGTATCTGTCGATATTTTCCTTTCACAACTGAGCAGATATCTTGAAGAATTAAGCCTTAGCCCATCCGGGCGGATATTCATTATGGAGCGGTCGGGTGAACTGGTTGCCACTTCTACAGGTGAGCCTTTATTTAACGACCAAGATCAAGGTGGAACCAAAGAACGTTTGCATGCCAACGAGAGCCAATCAACTGCAATACGCCAATCAAACAAAATATTGTTGGAGACTTATGGAGATTATAAAGAATTACCGGATGAAGAAATTTTCCTAGAATTCATGATGGATGGGGAAAAACAATTTCTGCAATTCCTTACAGTAAGTGACGACTACGGGATCGACTGGATCGTTGTAGTGATCATTCCGGAATCAGCTTTTATGGGGCAAATCGATGCGGGTAATCAGGTCAACATGTGGCTCATTGCCGTTACATTACTGGTTGCTATCGGACTTATCATTCTGATCACGTCAAGGATCATACACCATACCACAGAGCTCGACAGGTCTGCCCAGGCGCTTGCTGCAGGAGAATGGGATCTGGCTCTTGATACAAGAACAAATATTGTCGAATTAAACCAACTGGCAATTTCATTTAATAAAATGAAGGAGCAATTACGGTTTACTTTGCACAGCCTGACCAACGAAGTATCAGAACGCAAGCACGCCGAAGAAGCGTTAAGGGAAAGTGAAACTCGTTTTCGTGCCATTTCTGAAAGCGCCGGCGACCTTATTTACATGATCACAACAAACGGCGTCATTCAATTTGTAAATGAGAGAGCGGCACAAGCGCTTAACTTAACATCACAAGAATTGATCGGAAAGAAAATAAGTGAATTTTTCCCATCAGCTACTCACAAGGAGACCTGGCAAGTTTTTCTTGAGGTAATTCATGACAAAAAACCAATTTATACCGAATCGATGGCGCAATTCCCGACCGGCGATGTTTGGCTTGGAACGTGGTTAACACCGCTCACTGATAAAGAAGGGCATGTTGTTACTATTTTGGGCGAATCAAGAAATATCACCCAACGAAAAAAGATGGAACAAGAAATTCAGGCAGAGCATGTTTTTTCCACTAAGGTGATCAACCTAATGGGACAAGGACTAACAGTAACGAATGCTGAAGGTCAATTTGAATTCGTCAACCCGGCATATGCTCGCCTGTTCGGTTATACAGTGGAAGATCTGATAGGGAAATCTCCAAGAGACCTAACTGCCCAGGAAGACCATGAAGTGCTAACCGAACAAAGGATGTTACGTGAAGCAGGAAAAACTTCGACGTACGAATCGCGTCTGATGCGTGCAGATGGAAGCATTGCTCATGTATTGGTCAACGGTGTACCGCGCGGACAAGACGGTCAATATGAAGGCGCCATTTCGGTCATCACAGACCTTTCCGGGCAAAAAGAAAATGAACTGGAGCTATTATCCGCAAAGAATGAACTTGAAGCTGTAAATCAAAAACTCGAAAAAGCACTGGCTCGTGAGAGGCGATTGGCTCGCACCGATGAATTGACCGGTGTCAACAACCGTCGTTATTTGTTCGATCTGGCAGAACGAAAATTCGCAGTTGCAACACGATATAAACAACCATTATCTGTCATCATGTTCGATATCGATCATTTTAAGATGATCAATGACAAATGGGGACACATCATTGGGGATCAGATCCTGACCGAAGTAGCACAGGCTGTTCTCGTGGAGTTAAGAAAAGCTGATCTTTTTGGGCGGTATGGCGGCGAAGAATTTATTATCATATTACCGATGACAACTTCAGAACAAGCCTATATATTGGCAGAACGGATCCGCGTAAAAGTGTCCAACCAGCGGGTACAGACAGACAAAGGAGAAATCTCAGTTACGATCAGTATTGGGATCGTGGAACTCCATCATGGCGAAGCCCGCGAGTCCCTTGAGTCTCTTTTTAACCGTGCAGATGAAACGATGTACGCTGCAAAACAAGCTGGAAGGAATCGAACTGTGATCCTTGATTAAAAAAAGTGTATTTTGTTTGCATCTATTTTTGATACGCCTTATTGATGAATCCCCACAATGGGTGTTCCCCATCTAAAAAAACAACCTGAGCAATACCAAGCTACAGCGGGATAAAGCTTGCAGGAAACAGAAACCAATTTCAATCAAAAAAAAGAAGCGAATGCTTTTAGAATGCATCCGCTTCTTTTTCGCATTAATCTCTTAGGAACTTGGAAGTGATGTTGCAGCCATAAAAACAAATAAACAGACAAAAAGGAGGATCAAAAGCGTAGGAGCCAGCATCACTCCAACTGCGGCGCCATTCGGCAATGAGTGGGCAGCCTTTAATGCACGGACGTTGAGGACAAAATTGTAGATCGTCAGCGGCAGAGAAAGACAAGCACCTGCCACAGGGATGACCGCCACTAAAGAAGTGATCATTGTCATGGGAGCGAGGAAAGCCGCCAACGCATACACGGTGCGGGTGTAATTTCCACCCCCACCAAAGAACATGGCAAGAAAATTTTGGATACCGCCAAAGATGGCAAGGTTGATAATGCTTGCGATCGGGCTGAGCACCAACGCCGCCATTGTGATCATGACGATCAACACGTTCTGATTGACAGATCCACCCACAACCTGTCGAAACTCTGGCATTGCCAGCAGTTCGGAAAGATCAGGTGTCATAAAAAGTTGAATTGGTATGACGATAGAGCTCACGACACCCGCGATTGCTGTCCATGTGAAGGCTCTTCCTAAACCCATCTCAGGGTCTTGCAAAAGGTCAGCATACGATCTTTCATCCTGGGAGGTTACAGCCGTCATCCAAACGTCGAATGTGGAATATGTGCGGAGTGGTTTCTTCGGTTTGGAGAGCATCGAGGTATCGGTGTAACTAGAGGTCTCCAACTCCCAAGATTGTTTTTTCGGCGGAGCCGGTTTCTCTGGTTCCGTCTGCACAGTTCGATAAGAATCAAATCCATACAAGTCGCTTTTGCCAACAACGGTCGGTACATCATCCAGATATGGGGTTTGCTCTTGTCCATAAGTTGAAGGATAGGGTTCATAACCGTAAGATGCATCTTGTGATTCAGGTTTCGCCTCATCATATGAGTAGTATGTTGGGCTTGGTTCTACTGATTGGGGTGGCATCTGTGTTGGTGCAGGGCTTTCAAACTGCGTTGGACGCTGACCCTGTAGGTGCTGAAGTGCCTGCAGCACTTGTGGATTACCCGGATTCATCTTTAGGCATGTTTCCAAAACCTGTATGCGCCGCTCGGTCGTGGAACAAGTTTCAACATACCAAAACCAAACTTGAATATTATTTGGTTGGGTTTTGAGTAACTCTTGAAGAATTCGTTGGGCTTCAAATTTTTGCCCCTGGCGTATCAGTTGGATGGCATGATTTAGATCTGACATTTGAACTCCCAATAAAAAATCAAATCCGAAAAAAAGTACCGCCCATGGTCTGAAAAGAACAGTCCATGGGCGGAATACATACCTCAATTCAATGGCAACCCTAATTCCATTAATTTCTCTTGGGTCGGGTAACCTTTTTCATCCCAACCGCGTTTTTCATAGAACTCTGGCAGCATCTTATCGAGTTCAACAACTTTGCCCTTGGCAGGGCCATCCGGCAACGGTTCGTTCAACATGCGATATGGGAGCACATCCCATTCAGGACCAGAACCCGCCTTGATGAGGAACATGCGCTCGAGGGTGTATACACGGTCAGCTGCTGTCATCACTTCTTCAGGTGTATAACCTGCCCCCGTGGTCAGGTTCATCATCGATGCCAAGGTCTGAGGCCAAATGAGACGGTTCTTGTCGAATACATAACGAATGGCAACGAACACACACAAACCGGAAGAATCGATCAACGCGAACGAATCCTGGAAGTGCTTCACTAATTCAGGCTTACCCTCGGTGGCAAGCGGATTCTCCTTGATCGGCACGCCGAAGACTTCTTCATACGCCACGTCGCCTTCCATGTGAGAAGCGCCTTTGTTAGACGTTGCGTACAGCAAGCCCATGCCTTGCGAACCACGCGGGTCGTAGCCGGGGAATTCTTGTTTGCGGGTGGTGACAGCAAGTTCGGGGTGACCATATTTTTCCGCAAGACGATAACTGCCTTGCGCCAAATCCTGACCAAAGCCCTTGTTATACGCCATCAACTTGATCATCTCGATCATGGCATCATGGTCACCAAATTTGAGCGGCATGCCGATCTGCGTTTCGGTGAGATAACCCTTCTCGTACATTTCCATTGCCACAGCAATGGTCATACCGGTGGTGATGGTATCCATGCCATATTCGTTGCACAAATAATTCGCTTTCACCAACGCGGCAAGATTGCTCACACCACAGCCTGTGCCCAATGATGAAATGGTTTCATATTCAGGACCTTCGCCCTTGCCTTTATACGGACCCTCTGGCACTTCGGTGAGGCGTCCACATGAAAGCGGGCAGCGATAGCAAGGCGTATGACGGATCAGGTATTGATTCTTCAGCGCATCGCCATCCACATTATGGACATGCTCAAAAGTTCCTTGCAAGAAATTGCGCGTGGGCAAAATGCCAAGCGTGTTAGTCACTTGCGGCACATACGATGTTCCGTAAATGCGCATGTTCGAACCTTTCTTCACATCCGCACCCACGTTCTTCGATGTGCCCACGCTGATCTCGCGCATCCCTTCAGGATCATGCAGAGGCGGGTTCTTATTTCCCATCGCCACCACGGCTTTGAGGTTCTTGCTGCCCATCACTGCACCCACGCCGGAGCGAGCTGCCGCACGATGCTTGTCATTCATAATGGCTGCCATCAATGCAAGATTTTCGCCTGCGGGTCCTATACATGCGACTCGGGCTTCATCGGATGTTTCTGCCTTGAGGATATCCGTCGTCTCGTGGGTATCCTTGCCCCACACATGCGCCGCGGACTTAATTTCGATCTGGTCTTCGTTCACCAAAACATAGACTGGCTCTGAGGCTTTGCCCTCAAAGATGAACATATCGAAGCCGGTACGCTTCATCCAGGTAGGGAATTCACCCCCCGAGTTTGAGTGCGCCAACGCACCCGTCAGCGGGGATTTGGTGACGACCATGTAGCGGTTACCGGTCGGCGCAGGCGTTGCCGTCAGTGGACCAGTGGCAAAAATAAGCATGTTCTCCGGCGAGAGCGGGTCAACGGCGGGGTCCATTTCTTTATACATGTAATGGATCGCCCAGCCACGCCCGCCGAGGTAGTCGCGGGCAATTTTGGGGTCTACATCTTCAGTGGTGACTTTTCGAGTAGTGAGGTTTACGCGCAGGATTCTGAGGTGCCAGCCGTACATGGGAACTCCTTTGAAAGGATGAAGGATGAAATGTGAAGGATGAAAAACGTCGAAGGTCGAAAGCCAAAGGTCTTCCTTCTAGCCCTTTGAGACCCTTATAGTGAAACCTATCCGCCAGCGATCGCGGAAAATGCTGTGACCATGTCACCCTCTTTCAGAGGAGTAACCATATCCACGGTCAGACCGTTCAGAACGATGACACTTTCGTCATTGAGAGGAATGTCAAAGCGTGAAATGGCATCGTAGACCGTTGTTCCTTCGGGAACATCCAATTCAACGACACCATGTTTGTGCCCGGGTGGAAGGGCATCACGATAATTGGCGATCATTTTGACACGGATCAGCATACGACGATTCTAGCATGAAAGAGAAATCAGGGTGAATGGTGAAAGTCAAAGGGCACAGAAAAAACCTTTGTGGTTAAATTGATGGTATGAGAAGAAAAGTACCCAATCATGGTCCATGCTTTGTGTGCGGAAGTGAGAACCCGCAATCCATTGGAATTACGATGTTTGTAGAGGAAGATGGAAGACTGACCTCGGAGTTCACCTTGAACGAAGCACATCAAGGTCCGCCTGGGCATGCACACGGCGGAGCATCTGCCGCGATATTGGACGAAGTGATGGGATTGGTCGTTTGGGCGGCAGGACACAAAGTTCTGGCGGCAAATATCAATGTCAACTACCGCAAGCCGCTGCCGCTCCACACACCCCTCCTGGCAGAAGCCCGCATCACCGACGTGGGGGAAAGAAAAATTATCAGCGCAGGAAAAATCATGTTGCCCGATTCAACTGTCGCCGTGGAAGGAAGCGGTGTGTACGTCGTCGCAAATAAGTTCTTTGAAGACTCTGCGTTCAGGAAGGTCCATTCATGAAAACCATCGGTTTGATCGGCGGGATGAGCTGGGAGTCATCCATTGAGTATTACCGCATCATCAATGAGACGGCAAAAGAAAAGCTAGGCGGACTGCATTCGGCAAAAAGCATGATGGTGTCTGTGGATTTTGCTGAGATCGAAAAACTGCAGCATGAAGACCGTTGGGATGAAGCCGGGCAAATGCTGGTGAAGTGTGCGCAAGACCTCGAACGCGGCGGAGCGGATCTTATTGTGCTGTGTACGAACACCATGCACAAACTTGCCGACCAGATCATTGCGAATGTCAATATCCCTTTCCTGCACATTGCCGACGCCACAGCTGAGAAAATTATTGCGTCTGGAATCAAGCGCATCGGGTTGCTCGGCACGCGTTTCACAATGGAACATGATTTTTACAAAGGCAGGCTGATCAATAACTTTGGTTTGGATGTGCTTATCCCTGAAAAAACGGACCGCGATATCATCCATCGCGTTATTTATGAAGAGTTGGTGCTTGGCAAGAT
>JBEBCV010000068.1:0-4189 GCA_041157505.1 Chloroflexota bacterium
ACCAGCGCCTCTTTCTTAACCCTGGGCTGGTTCTGGCATGCGGACGGTTCTCCCCGCCCTGAAGCCACTCTCCGCGCCGAAGCCGATGGCATCACCCTCGCCGAATCCAAGCTGACGATTCATCCGCGCCCGATTGTGCTAGTGCATGGCATGATCTCAGACCGCAATCGTTTCAATTCATATATTGGCACGGATGGCTTTCTATCAACGCTAGGGCTTACCGGCTATGTGGTCAGTGATGAGCAATTCCCCGGCGTGATGAAAATGGGCAACATCATCAACCCCGCCGAGAAGACTCTCACCATCGCCCAAAATGCCGAGCAAGTGGATATGTACGTTGAAGGCGTCAAGAAAGCGACCGGCGCCGAATACGTTGACCTGCTTGCCCACAGCATGGGCGGACTCGTCACCCGTTACTACATCGATACCGTGATGACTGAGCGGGATGTCGCTTTGCATATTATGCTGGGCACACCCAATGGCGGTTCACCTTGTGGGGGAGCCTTATCTTCCCTTGGTTTTTGGATGCCCGCTACACTGGAACTTCAGCCAAGTTATATAAATGGAATTTTTAACCAAACGATCAATGACACAAAAGATGTTCCATTCTTTGGGGTGGCTGGTTCCATCATCACGGATCCAGCACAATCCCCTTGCTCACTCGTCCCATCGGATTCGACCGTATCTCTTGCCAGTGTCCAAGCCATTCCTGTAGATGTGGTGGGTGTGCCGAAACTGGAACATAACTTCCTGCCAACAGATGCAGCCTTATTCACTGAATTTGTAAAACCCATCTTGCAATCACCTGCCGGAGATTTCCCAACCGCATCCGAGATCGCCCAACCATCAGGAACAGAAGAATCTCTACAATTCACAAAGACGTACAGCGGTCACCTTGCCGCTGGTGAAACGAAAACCATCACCATCAACATCGACCCGAATGTGACCGTAGCCAGTTTCGGCTTGTTCGATGCAACCCGCACCTTGGAAATTTCTGTGAAAGGTGCCAGCGGCAAGACCCTTGAACTCGACCTTGAGAACAAAGGCATTGTCATCACCGACCCCGAAACACTGCTATATCTTGGCTATGGCTTTGAAAACCCCAAACCCGGCGCATGGGTGGTGACGCTTTCAACCACAGCGAACACTCCCTCTACTGGCGCAGACTATGCTCTCTATGCACAATTCACGGGCGGCGCGATATTGAAAGCCAATGCAGATGTTCTCCTTCCAGACTTGGGAGAGCCGGTCAACATCACTGCCTCACTTGAAGGCGCGGATATTCAATCTGCACAAGCCATCATCACCCAGCCAGATGCTTCCAAACAAACCATTGACCTTTCTTCGCAAGATGGAACATTCACCGCAGAATTCACCCCAACCCAAGCCGGTTTGCATGGCATTGAAGTGACCGTCACTGGTGAGACCGTCGATGGTATAAGCGTAGATCGCGCCGCCTTCCTAAGTGCGGAGGCGCAGCCAACCCAGCAGAACCCCATTAAAACCTGGGTGATCTTCCTTGGTGTCTTTGTGGTCTTGTTATTCCCGCTTGGGTTGCTCATCCGCTTCCTATTCAAACGACGCAAAAACGCATGACTTCCCAACCGGTTGAAGTCATCGACCTTTCAGGAGACCCACTCTCCGCATTGTATGCGTTGGGTGCAGGGCATGACTATCGTTTTCTCAAAATGGGTAAACGCGATGTCTTCTTGTGTAATGCTCCCGATCTTATTCAATGGGCATTCACGCACAAGTCCATCGGGCGCGGACGTTTCTTCAAAATCTTTTCGCGCTGGTTGGGTAATGGCATTCTCGCTTCAGAGGGTGAGGCACATCGCGCCATGCGCCGCACACTTTTGCCAACCTTCAATGCCGATGCGCAAAAACTTTACATGCAAGCTGTCATGCAAGATGCGCCCAACCTGCTTGACGATTGGCAGGATGGCGAAGTTGACCTTGCTCACCTGCTCTTTCAATTCACTTACGCCGCCAGCATCCGCGCCATTTACGGGTTGGATCGATTAACCAATCGCGATACGAACGAATTGCTTGCTGTGCTTGCCACGGGGTCAGAGGCATTTCTTGGGCGCACACACGCGCCTCCAGCGGGGCATTATCTTCACGAAGGCAGGGTCAGGCATCCCGTTGTCAATGAGGCGTTGGACTTCATGTTCGCCAATTGGAAACCCACGCCGTTGACCACCATCCTCGATACGCTCGACCCGCAGGAAAAATACGATCAAACTCTCACCATGCTGAGTGCCAGTCTTGACACCAGCATGGCGGCGATCGTGTGGATGTTTTATCTCTTCAACCAAAACCAAAACGCCTTTGAAAAATTTTGTGACGACTCGCGCCGTGACTCGACTCACTACGCAGCCCTTGCCTTGGATGAAACCCTGCGCCTCTACCCGACCGGGGGCTGGCTCAACACTCGTGAGAGTTTTTCACCCCTAAACATTCGCGGCATGGACATTCCCACCGGGACGAATATCTTCGTCAGCTCGTGGGTCATGCATCGCGATGCGCGCTACTTCTCTGAACCCGATTCTTTCATCCCCGAACGCTTCTCATCTCCACCCGCCGCATGGACGTATTTCCCATTTGGCGGTGGTTCGCATTTGTGTTTGGGTCGTCCGTTCAGTTTGGTGGAATTGCCTTACCTTGCTTCACTTATTGTGCGAAAATTTGATATAGAATTCCTTTCAAATAATATTCAACTTCGCCTGCGTATTGGGTTGACCCCCGTGGGTGAGTTGTATGTAAAACTCAAACGCCGTTAGAAGGAAAAGCCATGAGCGCATTTCTACGTTTTTGCTCCAGAAAAATATTGCCGCTGATCGCGGAAATTGAAGTGCGGGGCGATGTAAGCAAACTGCCGAAAGAAGGCGGTTACATGCTGGCTGCCAATCATCTTGGGCGTTTAGATTCATTGGTCGTGTATTATGTGTTGGATAATGATGATCTCATCCATCCGCTGACGGATAAATACAAAAAATATTGGTGGGGGAGAGTGGCGGGAAAAATCTTCAACGTCACCTGGCTGACGCTCGGCGAAGCGGACATGAGCGCCATGAAGGAATTCATCACACGCCTCAAAAAAGGTGCAGTGATGATCATTGCTCCCGAAGGCACACGCTCTAAAACCGCCAGCCTGCTCAAAGCCGAACCCGGCGCGATCTACATTGCCAGCACCGCCAAAGTAGGCATCATTCCCGTTGCATTGACCGGCACCGAAGATGCTGATGTGATCGCCCGCCTGAAACGCTTTCAACGCTTGAAACTGACCATCTCCACCGACTCAGATATCTACTACCCGCCGGATATCCGCGCTGCCAAAGGCGCAGAGCGAGACGCACTGTTGCGCGAGTCGATTGATGAGGTCTTTTGTCGTATCGCAGCGCTGCTGCCCGAGAGTTATCGTGGCTATTACAAGGACTTTCCGAGAGTGAAAGAACTTCTCCAGAAAAATTAATAACAGCCAGATCTATGTGTGTTCTTTCCCAATATCAGTACTGCTAATTGACTCTTGTTCCCTTATTGCTATAATGATTTATCGCTCATCTCATAATTAAGTAAACTTTTTACCGAACATTAAGAGGGAAAATCAAACTTTTGTTTACCAAATTATGCGATGCTCTGTAAGTCCTTTATTGGAGGAACAATGTTTAGAAAATCGTATTTACTGGTATTGGTTCTTGCTTTGAGCTTAATATTGATAGCGTGTGGCGCTGAACCCACACCAACCCCTCCGCCTGTAGAAGGCGGTTTTGATATCAAGCCTTTCCTCGGTATCTACGAAGGGACATGGACGAACACCACCACCGGCGCAAGCGGACCAGCTGTCATCACAGTAGAAGCCAATGAAGCCGAGAAGACCGTCACACTCACACTGGATTTTGGCGGCAATTATCTTGGTCTGAATGACCCGCCTCCTTTCCCATTGACTGCAAAATATGACGACAATGGCGCAGCGGTCCGCGGTGAAAGCGAGATCCTTGGCAAGATGGATATCACCATCGATACAGAAGGGAACATAATCGGCAATCTCACCGACCTCGTTGGTGAAACGATCCCTTCGATGACCTACACTGGCAAGATCGGTGATGGACGTCTCGACACGGATTACACGGTTACGCTTGCAGATGGCACCGTCACAGTCTCCGAGTTGCGGACAGTAAGAAAGTAA
>JBEBCV010000069.1:0-13190 GCA_041157505.1 Chloroflexota bacterium
CATGTGCGGCGGAGAGTCCTGCCATGCCTGCGCCAATGACGATAACGGATCTATTTTGCATCATGCATTTTCCTTCAACGACTTACGAGCTGAATATACTGTCATCCCAATGAAGTTAAAAATTGCAACCTCATTTAACAGTCCACCCCACACTCTCAGGGTAGCGAGGTTGGCATAGTCTGCTAAAAGCGATCCATGCAATAATCCCAAATGCATAAGACCTGCCCACAAGGCGGCAAGCAAACCTAAAATGGCAAGAAAAAGGAAGGGGAGGGGGAAGCGGTTGAATTTCATCGTTTGATTTTACTCAGAGAAATTGAAAACCGTCCCAACCACGGGACGGTTTTCGCTTCTATCTTAACCCTGGTTTGATTCAGTTTCTTTGGCGGTTCTTTAGCCGAGGGCTTTTTTCGCTTCTGCGATCACTTCATCGTAATCGGGTTCATTGCCAAGCGTAGGTAGGTAGTTGACGTAGGTCAGCTTGCCATCACGCCCAACAATGAAGACCGAGCGGCGCAGATAACGGCGTTCTTTGATAAGAATGCCATACTTGATGCCAAACTCGGCTTCGAGCACGTCGGACACTACCTTGACCTTGTCCACACCGGTAGCGCCACACCAACGCTTCTGCGCCATCGGGAAATCGGTGCTGATGGTGTAGATGACAATGTCATCGCTCAATTTGGCGGCTTCTTCGTTGAAGCGGCGAGTCTCGCGGTCACAGATATCCGTATCCAGTGAGGGGACGGCAGAAAGGATGATCACCTTCCCTTTGGATTCCTGAAGCGGATTTACCGCTGCCCAGCCTGCCACCACGCTGGTAAATTCTGGGGCGACCTGCCCAACTTTCACTTCATCGCCGAGCAAGGTGGCAAAATTATCACCCAGCTTGAAAACATCATTTCGTACAGTAGTCATTTGAGTTCCTCTCCCAAGAGTTTTTTCGATTTTAGTAGACGATGCCTGCCTATTTACCCTTACTGCATTGGGAACATGTAATATTTTGATTGCATATATAATTGAGGGAAAAATATGGATGGAGTTTTGTTGGCGCATGGAATTTATTCCCACTAGGATCCCCGAGGTCATTCTTGTAAAACCTAAAGTATATGAGGATCCGCGAGGGTATTTCATGGAGGTTTACAGAGAGGATCGGTTTTCAATTGGCGGGATCTCGCGTAACTTTGTACAAGAGAATCAATCTCGTTCACAAAAGGGTGTTCTACGAGGGTTGCATTACCAGATCCGTCAGGCGCAAGGGAAATTGGTGCGGGTCATTTCAGGCGAAATCTTTGATATTGCAGTGGATATTCGCCGCAGCTCTCCAACCTTTGGGCAGTGGGTTGGTTTGATCCTTTCGGCAGAAAACTGTCATTCCTTGTGGGTTCCAGAAGGTTTTGCTCATGGTTTTTATGTGACAAGTGATTATGCAGAAGTAGTTTATAAGGTCACAAATTACTATGCACCTGAATGGGAACGCAGTATTTTGTGGAACGACCCGCAAATTGGTATTGGATGGCCGCTTGGCAACTATCCTTTAATTCTCTCCCAAAAAGATAAAGACGGAAAATCATTGGCAGAAGCCGAAATTTTTGATTAAGGAATGTACTGTACATGAAAAATGTGTTGGTCACTGGCGGCGCAGGGTTCATAGGGTCGAATTTTGTCCACTACCTTTTGCGGACTGAAAAAGATATTAAGCTTGTGAATCTGGATGCTTTGACATACGCAGGCAATTTGGAAAGCCTTGCAGATGTTGCAGATGACCCAAGGTATCATTTTGTACAGGGAAATATCTGTGATAGTGAAACCGTGGATAGGGTGTTGCGGGAACATCAGATCGATTCCATTGTTCATTTTGCTGCCGAGTCTCATGTAGACCGTTCCATTTTAGGTCCACGCCAATTTGTTGAAACGAATGTGATGGGCACATTCACGATGCTGGAATCTGCTCGTAATTATTGGATTCGCGATAAAGCATCGCCATTACAAAGCGTTCGTTTTCATCATGTCTCTACCGACGAAGTATTTGGGTCGTTAGCTCCGAACGAACCAGCTTGGACTGAGGAGACTCCCTATGCGCCCAATTCACCATATGCCGCTTCAAAAGCAGCAAGTGATCATCTTGTCCGCTCGTATGGGCATACGTATGGACTGCCTTATACCATCACAAATTGCTCTAATAACTATGGTCCATATCAATTCCCTGAAAAACTCATCCCGTTGATCATTCTTAATGCAGTGGAAGGAAAGCCCTTGCCTGTATATGGCGATGGTCAACAGATACGTGATTGGTTGCATGTGGAAGACCATTGTGAAGCAATTCATCTAGTGTTAAGAAAGGGCAAGACTGGAGAAACCTATAATATTGGCGGAGAAAACCAGCCCGCAAATTTGACGATCGTTGAAACCATATGCGATATTTTGGATGAGATCAACGCAAACTCTTCCAATAAGCCTCACCGGAGTCTTATCCAATTCGTTAAAGACCGCCCTGGGCATGATCGTCGCTATGACATGGACACGCATAAGATCAGTAGCGAACTGGGATGGAGCCCACGCCACACGCTGACGCAAGGTTTGCTTGATACAGTCCAGTGGTATCTTTCTCACCTGGAGTGGGTGAGTTCCATTCAACAGCGCCAAGAATACAAAGGCTGGATGGATGCGAATTACAAAGCAAGGTAACTCAAAAAGGAGAGTAACAAAATGAAGGGAATTATTCTCGCAGGTGGACGTGGTACACGCTTGCACCCATTGACTTTGGCTGTCAGTAAGCAGTTATTGCCAGTGTACGATAAGCCTATGATCTACTATCCCTTGTCGATGCTCATGTTGGGTGGGGTACGAGATATTTTGATTATTAGTACACCAGAAGACCTCCCAGGGTTCAAACGTTTGCTCGGAGATGGTTCAGATTGGGGAATGAAATTTTCGTACGCTGAACAATCCGAACCGCGCGGTTTGGCAGATGCATTTATTGTCGGTGAGAGTTTTGTTGGCGGTGAAAAAGCTTGTTTGATTTTAGGAGATAATATCTTTTTTGGTCATGGGCTGCCCGACCAGCTTCAACAGGCAACAGAGTTGAAGAAAGGTGCATTGGTTTTTGCATATCCAGTTCGTGACCCTGAACGATATGGCGTGATCGAGTTTGATGAATATGGCAAGGCCGTTAGCCTCGAGGAAAAGCCGAAACAACCCCGCTCGAATTTTGCTGTTCCTGGTCTTTATTTTTATGATGAACGAGTGGTGGAATTTGCCAAGTCTCTGAAGCCATCAGTCCGCGGTGAGATCGAGATTACGGATCTGAACCGTATGTACCTGGAGATGGGGGAGTTACAGGTCATTCCGCTTGGCCGCGGGGTGGCGTGGCTGGATGCGGGTACTCATGAATCTTTGCTCCAGGCTTCCAATTTTGTGCAAACTGTTGAAGAGAGACAGGGGTTGATGATCTCTTCGCCGGAGGAGATCGCATATCGTAAACGGTTCATTGATTTGAAACAATTGAAGCGACTTGCTGAAAAGTTGGGCAATACGAATTACAGCAGTTATCTCATGAGGATCGTCACTGAAAGCATTCCATGAAAATTCTTTTGTTTGGCAAAAATGGGCAATTAGGATGGGAGGCACGGCGTACTCTTGCTTCTTTAGGGGAGGTTGTCGCACTAGGTTCCCAAGATCTGGACCTTACTCGTTTGGATGAACTCGCCCAAATCGTTCGACAAGTTCGCCCGGATGTGATTTTTAACGCAGCAGCTTATACAGCGGTCGATAAGGCTGAGTCGGAACCTGATCTTGCCATGCTTATTAATGCGAAAGCCCCTGGTGTAATGGCTGAGGAGGCTCGCAAACTTAACGCGGTTTTGATCCATTACTCGACCGATTATGTTTTTGATGGGAAAAAGGGCGCTCCTTATATTGAAACTGACCCGACGAATCCGCTTAATGTGTATGGTCAAAGTAAATTGGCGGGAGAGCAGGTGATAGGTCAGGTAGGAGGGGCATACGTTATCTTGCGAACAAGTTGGGTATATAGTTTGCGGGGTAGCGGCTTTGTTAGTAAAGTTCTTGAATGGTCTCGAAAACAAGAAACCCTACGTGTTGTTAATGATCAGGTCGGCAGCCCTACCTGGGCGCGGATGTTGGCGGAAGTTTCGTCTGCAATGCTTGCGCGAGGTGGAATAGGCTTGTATAGCTATTTTGTAGAGCGATGTGGTGTTTACCATGTTGGTGGAATTGGCGGAGTATCGCGTTTTGATTTTGCACAAAAGATATTGCGATTAGATCCGTTTTCTCAAGAGCAGATTATTAAGCATCTACAACCAGCCTTGACTACAGATTTTCCTACACCTGCACAACGCCCGTTGATGACTCTTTTGGATAGTTCACTTTTTGGAATGAAATTTGATTTGCGTTTACCAAATTGGGAGGAAAGCCTGGTAATGGCAATGGAAAAATGATGTCTGCACTATAATGTGTTGATATGTCTTCTTCACCTCTTGTTTCAGTAATTATTGTGGCTTGGAATAGCGAGAAATATTTATCGGTTTGTTTGTCAGCACTTGAAAAACAAACTTTTCAGAACTTTGAGGTTATCTTAATTGACAATGGGTCTGATGAAAAAAATGATTGGGTGTTCCATGGAAATTATTTACAGGTAGAACGTTTAGATCATAATCATGGGTTTGCTACCGGAAATAATATTGGTGTTCGTCTTGGGCGTGGAAAATGGCTTGCTCTTCTTAATGCTGATGCGTTCCCTGAACCCAATTGGCTAGAAAATCTTGTTCGTGCAACAGAGGGAAATCCGGATTACACAATTTTTTCTTCGCGCCAAATACATTATCTTGCTCCTGATCGTTTGGATGGAGCAGGTGACTCTTATCATATAACAGGTTTGGCTTGGCGGCGTTTTTATAATCGTTCCGTTTTTGACTATGGGAAGACCTCTGAGGAAGTTTTTAGTGCATGTCCTGCGGCTGCGCTTTATTTACGCGCAAATTTTCTTCAAGTTGGTGGCTTCGATGAAGATTACTTTTCTTATTTTGAAGATGTAGACCTAGGTTTTCGTCTTCGTATATATGGCGCAAAATGTTTGTACGTTCCAGATGCAATTGTGCACCATGTCGGCAGTGCTAGTACAGGTAGAAAAAGCGATTTTTCCGTTTATTATGGGTATCGAAACATGATTTGGACATATTTCAAGAATATGCCCTTCCCATATTTCTGGCTTTTTTTACCGCTCCATATATTAACAGTTCTATTTTTTACTTTTTATCTCACTTGGCGTGGTCAGGGTGGTGCGATTTGGAAAGCGATAAGGGATGCTTTACGTGCCTTGCCAAAAACACTTAAAAAACGAAAAGCAATTCAGAAAAACATAAAGATAGCTCCAAAGGAATTGATTAAGGTCATGTCATCTGGAGTACTAGAGCCATATCTCGAATTTATCAGCAGGAATCGAAACAGTAAATGAAAAGCGATTTTCACATCACCCTATCTGTTGTCAGTCATGGAGATGCAGGGAAAATTCGTTCATTGCTTGCCAGTCTGCAAAAAAGTGAGCTGAATTTGTCCCAGTATCAGTTGATCCTTACCGATAATTTAATGAATGAACTGCCCGATTTCGACCTTTCTGCCTGGGGGGCGTCTCACATCCTGCGCAACAGAAAGCCATCGGGGTTTGCTGAAAATCATAACCGGGCGTTCGAGTTTGCAAGGGGAGATTACTTCGCGATCTTGAATCCTGACCTTATATTTGAACATGCAACCTTCGAGCCCTTACTGAAGAGGCTACATGCCAATAATGCCGATTTGATCGCTCCAATCATTGTGGATGAATATTCGATGGCTCAAGATTCGATCCGCACCTTGCCCAGCCCATTCGAGCTCATCCGACGCCGATTGCCCGGCTATGTGTTTAATTCCCCACAACCAGATCGAGATGGGCTGATCCACCCAGACTGGATAGCGGGCATGTTTTGGTTGATGCCTGCTGAAACATACCGGAAACTTGGAGGAATGGATAAAAAATTTCGCCTTTATCTCGAAGATGTGGATTTTTGCACGCGTGCGCGTCTGCATGGTATGAAGATAATGGTGGATACGAATGTCCAGGTTCGGCATGATGCGCAGCGTTCCAGTCGTAAAAGCGTCAAGTATTTATTTTGGCATGTTCAGAGTGCATTTAGATTTTTCACATCAGCTGTTTATTTTCAGGCGCTTCGGCTGAAATAATTCCAATGATAGGGCGGTATAAAATACCGTCGTTCTCAAGTGATCGTTGGTTGGATGGTCAATCAAACTCTGATAAACTACTACTCAATATGCTCTACATACACGGATACACCTCCCTGAATGGTTAATTTATTTTTCCCTATTATTGCGAGCCTGCTTGGTAGTTTGATTCTGGGATACCCGGCTTCCTATCTTGCTGAGCGTGTGAATCTGATCGATGTGCCTGGGTCTGCTCCACATAAAAAACATTCCCGTCCAACTCCATTGGCAGGCGGTGTTCTCATGGCAGTCGTTTTTTTCATCCTGATCTTGGTCTTTCGCGCAACCCTTAATCGTGATCTTTTAGCCGTATTTATCGGCGCATTGATCGTGTTCTTATTTGGATTATGGGATGATATTAAGGGGCTTCGCGCAATCCCAAAATTGATTGGACAGTTGATCGCTGTTAGTGTCCTCGTGTCATTCGGGGTTCAAGTATATTTTATGACAGTACTTTTCCAGAATAGTACTGTCATTTCACCGATTGTTGCGCAAATAATAAATATATTGATTACCTTCTTTTGGCTGGTGGGCATCACCAATGCTTTTAATATGATCGACAGCATGGATGGTATTGTGGCTGGGCTGGGTGTCATCGCTTCAGCATTCTTTATGGGAGCCGCAAGCCTTTCGCAGCAACCAACACTGGCGTTTTGGGCGGCCTGTGTGTTGGGGGTCAGTATCGGATTATATTTTTGGAATGGGCTGGCTGTGCGTTTTTTTCTCGGAGACTCTGGCGCGCAAACGATGGGGTTCCTTCTTGCTGCTTTTGGCATCCTTTATAATCCATTAAATAGAAGCCCAGAATCTTCATGGATCGTTCCGATCCTGCTTTTAGGTGTTCCGATCTTTGATACTTCATTGGTGGTGCTATCACGCCTTCGCAGAAAGCAATCCATTGGCAGTGGTAGGCGCGACCATACCTATCATCGTTTTATTCGGCTTGGGCTGCATCCGCGCATTGCGGTCTTATGTGTGCATCTTATGGCACTCGTTATTAGCAGCCTGGCTTTTTATACTTTATACCTCTCACCCTGGGTTGCTCTACTGTCTTTCTTTGTAGCGATCTTTGGTGGATTGGCATTTCTCTTTTGGCTTGAACGTAAACCGACCTTGGATGAAGACTAGGCGTATGGAATTCAGAGTGTATGATTATGATTGAAAACCCCAAAAAAATATTGGTGTTTGGACTTTTCTTGTCTATTAGCGCTCTGATAACTTTCTTCGTTTTAATGTCATTTCCATCGGATCCGAAGAATGCTGTTTTTATTGGTTATTCCTTTGAACGTATAATTTTGGGCGGGGGTTTTTTAGTTTTCAGCGTTGTACTTCTGTTTGTAGCTTTTGGGCTGAGACGTGACACTGAAAGATCTCAAAGAATATGGTTTTTTGTATTTCAACAAAAAAAGTCCAGTGACAGGTTTTTGATTGTAGCGATTTCCATTTTCCTTGCAACTTGGGTTTTACTTTTTCTTCCATCATATCGTTTGGGATCATTTGGATCTTACCTCGCGCGCCTGTACCCTGTTTTAGCTTGGTTTTTACTTGTAAATGCTGCCACTATTTTGGTGATTCTCGTTGAACGAATACTAGGTAATGCCCATCAATTTATTAATAATGAAAACAAAAATATGCTTAAGGTTGGTACTATAGTTTTCGCTGTATTGTTGATATTGGCAAGTTTTGCGGCAATTTCGGGCATGGGGCTTTCATCTCCTGAAGATTATTGGTATGGTGCGGGTGTGCCAGTGTTGGGATTGCAAATTCTTGTTTCGGTATTTGCAGGTATTACTTTTATTTTTTTAGAAAAAAAGATAAAGCTTAATAAAAAATATTTAGATTTCATACTGTTCGTGCTTATTTGGGGGATTGCTGCCATATTTTGGTCTCATGAGCCTTTGAGCCCCAATTACTTTATGCCAGATACTTCTGATAACCCAATTTATCCGTATTCAGACAGTATTACATTTGACCTTGGCGCTCAATATGCATTAATTGGACAAGGCATTTTTAATGGCATGTATTTTGATCGAGTCCTGTATAGTATATTCCTTGTCTATTTGCATTTGTTTTTTGGTCAAGACTTGAATGTTTTGATGACAGCTCAAGCGATATTCTTTTCCATTTTCCCCGCGATTGTTTACCTGATAGGAAAAGAATTACATAGTCGGGCTTTAGGCATATCAGCTGGGTGCTTAATGCTCACTCGTGGAGTGAATGCGATCATCTCTTCGAAGTGGATCGATACTGCAAGCCCTAAAATGATGTTGACTGATTTTCCAACAGCAATTGGCATTGCACTGTTTTTGCTCTTTTTATTGAAATGGTCAAAACAAAGCAATAAGATCGAGATGCTGGCTTTAGCGGGCGCTACATTTGGTTGGGCGCTTATGTTTCGTACGCACAATCTTATTCTTTTGCCAATTGCAATAATATTTATATTATTAATTATGAAGGGAAATTTTAGAAATATCATATTGTTAAGTGGCGTTTTGTTATTAGGATTGTTAGCTGCTACTTTGCCATGGGAGATTAGAAACCAATCCAAGGGGACTCCCATGTTTTATATGTATTATTACCGAATTGAGATCCTTTTGCGTGAAAGATATGGGATTGATTCAGAAGCGCAACAAAGTATACAAGGTGGTGATTTTTCAGGTCAACATGTTGCAGCTAATTCATTCAAACATCTTAAAGTAATTTTTCAAACAGCAAACGATAAAAAATGTAGTACAAAAGCCTGTGCAATATCAAATCACTTTTTTCATAATTACATTACTTCCTTCGCTTCCATCCCATCTTCTTTTACATACGATGATTTGTGGAATACGGTGAAAATAAAAAATCCGTTTTGGAAAAATGAATGGGGTGTTAGTGATATTTCGAGAGGTGGACTTTTATTAATCTCATCCAATCTTTTTTTGATTTCCCTGGGTTTTGGCTCATTGTGGTTAATTAACAAGTTCCGTGCATTTCTGCCAGCGGTCGTTTTTTTTGCTTATATTCTTGTTAATTCGTTGGGGTTTACCTCGGGTGGTCGCTATATTGTCCCTGTAGATTGGATTATTTATGTTTATTATCTTCTCGGTGTAGTTCAAGTTGTTATTTGGCTGTTGGATATACTGCAAATAAAATTCGACAAGAGTTCTTCAGATACAACGATTTCTTCTCCAGTTATGGACAAGAAATTTGGATACAGATTAACTTCAGTTTTGAGTTTACTTATTTTTATTGGTTTGCTCCTTCCACTATCTGATTTCCTCTCTCCCAAGCGCTATCAAGTAAATTCAGAAAATGAAATTCTTCTGAAACTAGAAGAGCAGGGATTTCTTTCACAATCTGGTTTCACAAAAGATGAATTGATAACTTTTCTAGAGCAACCTAATGCAGTGGTGAGAGAAGGCAGATCCCTTTACCCGCGTTATTATCCCTCTAATGAGGGTGAATCAGATAACAATACTCATTATATGATCCTTGATTACCCTCGTTTAGTTTTCACCATAATTGGTCCTAAAACAGTGAAGGCAGAGGGCGTCATTATTCCTGGAGATCGTCCTAAACTTCTTATGCATGCAAAAGACACTGTAGTTTTTGGATGTAGTAATACAACTTTTTCTGCCCCTTTCATTGATGCGATAGTTGTCTTTTTTACCTCTGAAGATGGATATGTGTATACCCGCTCTCCAGGGGCGCCATTGCAGTGCCCCCTACCTGAACCAAACTAAAACAAAAGGTCACGCCGCCAGACGTGGCCTTTTGTTTACTTCATCTCTATCCGACTTGGAATTCTTCCCGCTTCGACCCAGGCTTGGGCAGTTGCCTCAATATTTGCCCAGCGGACAAATGAATACTGGCTTATCTCGTTGGCAAAGGCTGTGATCTGTTCCATGCCATCCTCACTGTTGACAATAGTTAATGAAGTAGGGGAGACCATCAATGTGAAGCTGATGATGGGATAAGGATATTGCCCGTTCATGATGGCTTGGGCAAGGTTGAGACCATCAGCTAATTGATGTGTGCCCCCGCCAACACGAATGAGGGTGCCATTCGGATCGTGGGTTGTGTATTGTTCCGCACTAAGCGGAATCCAAACCCCTGCAGCGAGGTCGTCACAACCAGGTCGGTGACCAGGGCAATTTGTGCCGCCCCACAGAATTTGAGGAATCCATGTAAAGCCTTGGTAGGTTTGTGGTCCGATGATGCTGAATTCGCTGACCAACATACCTGATACAACTGAATTAGGGTGCCCGCCCAGTTGTGTGATGAGGTAGGCTGCTTTTGCGCGGTCTTGCGGGTTATGTGTGTGGATGTCCCACTGTACACCCATTGCTTCTGATATTTGGATCAATTCAACGGCTCGAGGTTCACCTTGCAGCCAACCCACATCTGCACCAATAGACCATTTCATGCCAAGGTAGGTCACTTGTTTGAGAAAAACCAGTACAGCATCTACATTAGGCCAGGTTTGCGGTTTGGATTCGATATGTGTGGTGCCTGAGATGTAGAGTAGGGTAGTGTCACTTGCAGGTGGTGCGGATGTAGGAACTGTTTCGGCGAGGGTAGTGGTTGGAAGGGCTGGAACAGGCTCAGTTGTTGTAAGAGGCGGGGATTTTGTCATGTTTACACAAGCCGTAATCCATAACAAAGTGAGGGATAGGGTAATTATCCGTTTCATGGCATTCTCCTTTTATTGAATTGTATTAATTCAGGGGAACAGGAAAGAGTGAACTGAATCATGTTTGAGTATGGATCGCCATGACAGTTGTCATTGAGTTGTAAACAAGATGTAAAAAGAATGCCCGGTTCGGGGGTAGAATTGCGAGTTTGAATAAATGATGATGGTGAGTAAATGAAATTGAACAGGGATTTTGTTGCAGGGTTGCATGGCTCGTTACCGATCCTGATCGGTGTGATTCCGTTTGCGATGATCACCGGGGTGGGGGCAGTGAGTGTGGGGCTTTCGTTCTGGGAGACGATGGGGATGTCGGTGTTGGTTTTCGCCGGGGCGTCGCAGTTGGTGGTCTTTCAATTGATGAGTGCAGGCACACCATGGATCATTATGGTGCTGACTGCCTGGGTGGTGAATGTACGTTTTACGATGTACAGCGCCACGCTTGCACCCTATTTGCAAAAACTTTCAACCGGGCGAAAGGCTCTATTGGCGTACATGCTTTCAGATCAGGCGTTTGGTGTGAGCATGAGCCGATTTGTTTCAACAGACCGAAAAATTGACCACCGTTGGTATTTCTTTGGTTCAGCATTGACGATTTGGTTGGCGTGGCAGGTAAGTGCTGTGGTTGGCACATTGCTGGGTGCCCTTGTGCCTGCCAGTTTGGGCTTCGACTTTGCCTTTCCACTTAGTTTTATGGCGCTGATGTTTGGCGCATTACGAGACCGCCCAACCGTGGTGGCGGCATTGACGGGCGGGTTCATTGCTGTGTTGGCAAAAGGTTTGCCGTATAACACCGGTCTGGTCTTGGCAACTTTTCTTGGTATTTTGGCGGGGTATGTAGCTGAAAGTTTGAAACAAAAGGCAGAGGCAACTGCATGAGCACATTATCCATTTGGCTTCTGTTTGCTGCGATTGGGCTTGGCACGTTCACACTTCGTTTTTTATTCATTTATCTTTTTGGCAAGATCGAAATGCCGAATTGGTTGAGTAGAGCTTTGAGGTTTGTCCCTGCAGCGGCATTGGCGGCTTTGGTTTTCCCTGCGCTTACACATCCTGCGGGGCAGCTTGATATCTCATTCAGTAATTTCCGTTTGCTGGCGGGCTTGGGTGGGGCATTGGTGGCGTGGCGCACAAAGAATGTTCTGCTTACGATTTTGGTTGGCATGGCATTATTATGGACACTTGAAGCCGTGTTTGGAATGTAAAAGAGCCCCGAGATTTCTCGGGGCTCTTTTTATTATCTACACGAGAACAAGATTATTCCTTGATTTTGTGGACCCTGCCCTTGAGCTACCGTGCTGAACTCGTTGACAATCGCACATGAGTTGGTTAACCAATTGCTGATCTCTTGGTTGCCTCTGTCACCACCATAGAGAATGTAGCGCAGCTCTCCATTGGCAACCAATTCTTTTAGACCATCTACAGTTACCACTTCGTCGCTGCCGCTGAAACCGCCCATGTATAGGACAGGACGCCCGGTCTCGATCACATATTGCGCACCCTGCTGGGATGATGGAACTGCCAATAAATATTTCACATCTTGCGTATTGGTCTCCAAGTATGCCAATAGTTCTGCATTGACGGTTCGGTCACCGCCGCGATTCCCGCCATTTTGATTTTGTGGAGGACTGGCGAGAAAACCATCTTGCCCGTCCCGGTTCTGACCTTCGTAAGCGGTGGGGAGGTTGTTGTTCGAACCCTTCGTAACGGTCATGACGCTCCAATAGGCTGGGATGACCAAAGCCGCGCTGAGGATGACGGCATACGCCGCGCGCCTCGAAACGGACATGAGCAGGATTCCCAATCCAAGCAGGATACCCGTCCCAAGCATCCACCATGCAAATTCGTCGTATTGCGTGGCGGCGAAGATCTGGAAGCCAAGGGTAACAACCACGGAAGCGATCAGACCAACCACTACCCAATTCGAATTTTTGCCCCATTGATAAAGCTGACCAAAGCCAATGCCAACCATTGCTCCCAAGGCTGGGGCAAGCATGATGGCATAGTAAGCGTGGAAGATACCGGATACCATGCTAAAGAAGACCACACAAGTGAGCAACCATCCGCCCCAGAGGATGAGGGCTTTATGGACTCCCGACTCAATAGGGAGTTGAATGCGTGAGGCGAACAAGGCAAGCAATACACTGATCAATGCAAATGGAAGCAACCACGACATTTGCTTGGAGAGCGGGGAGGTGAAGAAACGCAGCACGCCCGGAGAACCCGTCTCATTGCTGAAGGG
>JBEBCV010000070.1:0-3843 GCA_041157505.1 Chloroflexota bacterium
GTCGGCGCCATGTAATAGCCATCTTTATGTTCAGCATCGGTCATACGCTCGCCGCCACAAAGAATGGTCGCACCATTATTCTTGGCTTTTTCCACTGCAGAAACCATACCAAGTAACTGTCCTTCATTGATAACGGCACCGAAGTCGCAATCATCCGTGATACCAATTTTCAGCTTCTTTGTTTTTTCCACGAGCATATCGCGGAACTTCTCGTAAACCGATTCAAAAATAATGATGCGACTTGTGGATGCGCAACGCTGTCCTGCATTGCTGAATGCGGAAAGCAACACCCACTTGGCAGCGTTCTCCAAGTCAGCGTCGTCACACACTACCAACGGATTCTTCCCGCCCAGTTCCAGCGAGATGCGCGCGAAGCGTTCCGCTGCCACGCGGTTGATGATGCGTCCGACTTCGGTCGAGCCAGTGAAGCTGATCACGCCCACATCATTGTGCGCAACCAACGGCGCGCCAGCCTCTTCGCCAAATCCCTGCATGATGCTCAGCACACCATCAGGCAAACCCGCTTCTTTTGCGATCTGCCCAAAGATCCACGCCGTGGCTGGCGTATCTTCGGCGGCTTTCAAAATGGCGGCATTGCCACAAATGAGCGCCGGAAAAACCTTCCACGCCACATTCGCAATCGGCGTATTCGCAGCAATGATGAGTCCCGCCACACCGATGGGCTGACGGATGGTCATGGCATATTTGTTCGCTGTGCCGCTCGTGGTGGTACGACCATACAAACGCTGACCTTCGCTGGCATAGAATAATCCGCATTGGATCGCTCCGCCCGTTTCGCCCAACGCCTCTTTCATCGACTTTCCAGTTTCGGCGGCGACAATGGCAGCGATCTCACTCTGACGGTTCTGCATCCCCACCACGATCTTGTGCAAGATCATGCCGCGCTGCACAGCAGGCGTATCCGCCCAGGCAGGTTGGGCTTTATTTGCCACTTCGATGGCTTGGGCAATATCCGCCTGACGTGAACGCGCCACTTTGAAGAGTAGTTGTCCGTTTGCAGGATTCAGTTTTTCAAACCACTCATTGGTTTGAGTAGGTTGTTCTGTCGTGCCGATCCAGTTGCTTATAGTATCAGGAAACATAATTTCGTCTCGAAAAAGTAATTACACTATTTCTTTCTAGCAATCACCAACCCAGTGTTTCCATTTTCGTTCAGATTGCCTTCTAGTATATCGAAATGGCTGGCGACAAACTCCAAAACAGCCAATCGCTCCCGTGTGCCATGATTTGTGTCCATCCCCTCTCCTTCAGATTTGATGTAATCAAAGAAAAATAACCCACCCGGTAAGAGAAGGGCATAAAAATCCTTAACCGTATCCAATGGTTTGTTTAAGTGCTCAAATACAGTTATACATGTAATTACATCTAATGGAGGGAGATTGGCAAGTTTAAAGTCATTTTCTGGTTTTAAAGTTACGGGATTCGCGTTTTGGTATCGGACAAAGCGATAAGCCGCATAGTGAAAAGCAATCGTCTGGATATCACTAAAATAGATTTTGATTTCTTTTCTCATTCCAAAGAATTCATACAAGGAAGCTGTAATGGGGGCAGTGCCGCATCCAAACTCCAGAAAATTTCGAATCTTTGGTTTATATTTAAACATCTTCTTAAGCAAGTAGACGTAATCAACTATTGTCTCTTTGTAAACAAGATGCAATAATTGATAAAGGAGTTCCGGACGTTGCCATGCTTCAAGATGAATATTTGCATCGTTTGTATCAGGAATTTGGTTGTCTTGAAAGCGTGTTCGGTATAAATTCGTTAAAAAATAAAAATCCTGAACGCTCAACAAAGGTCGCCCGCCTAATGTGCTGCTCCAATAATTGGAGAAATCTTCGAACCAACTCGTATCCAAGTTGGTTCGAAGAAATAATTTACGAATAAAACGCCGAAACGACAACGGAATAAAGGGGGTTTTGTAAAAACGGCGAAAAAGGGCTGTAGTTTTTTTTTGAGTCTCTTCAAAAACATTCACGGACAGAGGATATTTTTTATAAACTTCTTTAACATCCAATACAAGTTTATCCCATTGATTGAACTCTTCATCAGTTTTAAAAACATCTCTCATTCAAATATCTCCTCATGCACTTTATCAAACGCCCGTACAATTAGATCAACTTCAAGCCGCAACAGCACCATCTATTTGAGATCGTCGAAAGCAAAATTATCATCTGCAAGCAAATCCTTGGTGAGAGTCCTACCGATGACATTATCAAACTCATACGGCGGGATACCATCGCTGGGTGACTTAATGGCAATATCATCACGAGTCAAAACCTGACCGGCTTTCAAGTCACGCGCCGCAACTAGTTTCTTTCCCATCTTGGTAATCGGGTTAACCTCGCTGGGGTAAATACGCTTGACACCATCACCCATTGCGACCTTCACCCGGCGCAGGTCGCGGACGAGTTTCTTCATTCCAATTGGTTCAAGAGAAAAGGCATGATCTGTGCCTTTCCACGTATGGTTGAGCGTGAAGTGTTGTTCCACCACACGTGAGCCAAGTACATAGGCTGCCAGCGCCATGGCAATTCCATTTTCATGGTCAGACAAGCCAACCACTACATCTGGGAACTTTTTGCGGTAGGTGGAGATGACCCGCAGATTTAGATCCTCTGGCTCAGCCGGGTAAGACGCCGTGCATTGCAGAATACACAACTGACTATTAATGGGCATAATCGTATCGTACGCACGCTGAATGTCTTCCATTGTCCCGCCGCCTGTGCTAATGATCATCGGCTTACCAATCTTGGCAATATGCTTGAGGAGCGGGGTATTCTTCAAATCACCCGAAGCAACTTTATAGAGCGGCATGTCGAGTTCGGCAAGAAAGTCGGCACTTCTCACATCGAATGCAGTCGCGAACATAGTCAAACCGATTTCATCTGCATATTTCTTCAACTCAACATATTCTTTTTTTCCAAACTCCAACGCCTCACGGTGCTCGCCATAGGTCGCGCCGAAGCTGTTTTCGTTATCATACGGCTTATCATATGCTGCCTTCGTTAGCAGAGACTTGTTATCGCGTTTCTGCAACTTGACCGCATCCACGCCACATTCTTTGGCTGCTTTAAACATATCCATTGCTTTTTGCAAATCACCTTGATGATTGTTTCCAATTTCGGCAATGACAAAACAGTCACTCTCATCAGTGATGGTCATTTGATTAATTTGCAGTATTCTTGCCATATGATAATGTCCAATCTTTTGTGAATAAGATATCAGATACAAACGGATAACTTTTATGCCTAGAATGGGGTATATCTTGAGTTCTCTTAAAACCAGCGTCCTTGAAAATAGCCATTAAACTTTGTACTTGCACATCATCTTTCTGAGTCTCAGTAATCTCAATCAGGATCGACTTTATTTCAGGTTTTCGAAGGGTTTTTTGCATACCTTCCACAATCTCCAATTCGCCTCCATCCACATCAATTTTAATATGAGTTGGCACAGGAAAAGCGAAGTCCTCAATAAGATTATCTAGCGAATAACTAATGACCTGTTGTTTGAAAACTGGATTAAATTCTTTACCCGTTTGGTTTACTAAGGTATCTAAGGTATGCACAGAAGCACCTGTTGTTAAATCTGTATAATTGAAAGAACGCATTCCCAACCCATTACTTAATGCAATTGAAAACGGGATTATTACATTTCCAAATCCGTTACCAATCACGTTATGAACAAGAGACCCAAAGGTTGAAAAGGACGGTTCAAAAGCATAAGTTTTAACTTGACCTCCATAAATCTTTGCAACCGTCAAACTAAACATACCTATATTGGCACCAATATCATAGAAGATATCATTTTGGGAAAAACTCTCCA
>JBEBCV010000071.1:0-4736 GCA_041157505.1 Chloroflexota bacterium
ACGCGCTCGACCCACAGGCTAAGATCCCTGAATTCAAAGCTTGTGCGGTGCAGGTCTTCCCGGCGAGGGAAAGTGACCTGCCAAATCCTGAAGTGGTTTTGGATCGAGGTAGATACTAAAATGAAAGGCGGAGAGTTGAAACTCTCCGCCTTTCATTTATGAAGCTTTATTGCGCTCTTCCAATTGTTTATCCAACAAAGCGATCAATTCATCGCGTGAATAATTGTGTTGGGGATTGTCATTTTCATCAAGTAATTTGGCTAAAAGCGCATTGATGACGCGATTGCCTTCCTAATGGGTTCCAACCAAATAACGCATTTTTGGTTTTTCATTGAAGAGTGCATCTTGAACTGCATCCCAAACAATTTCTGGAGAAGAGGGTTTGCGATTGAAATCGGATTCAGGAGCATTGGGGTCAGGTTCAGGACCTGGCCCAGTGAAACTTGCAAGAACGGCATCCGCTTCCTCTTTGAAAGGAGGCTGGGCACGCTGAAAATGCCGTAGAGTTGCCTCTTGCATCTTTTCGCCAATGTCCGTGATGATACCTCCAGGTTGGACGATACTCACGAAAACACCATGAGTCCCAAGCTCCTGGTTCAGAACCTCTGTATAGCATTCGAGCGCATGCTTGGTCATCGTGTATGGACCATAATAACGCTTGGCAAGCATGCCACCTTGTGAACCGATATTGACGACCCGTCCTTTAGAATTGATCAACAATTGTACGAATGCATTGGTTACGCGGTGAGGACCAAAGACATTGATGTTGAAAATATTGTACATCTCTTCATCCGTCCAGGTAGGGAGTAAGCCTAGAGGTCCAATTCCTGCATTATTGATCAACCCATAAAGCCCGCGACCTGACTTGGTTACGACGTCAAATGCGGCTTGAACTTGCTCTGTTTTACGAACATCCATTATTAGTGGAGTGACATTTTCGATTTTGGATAATTCTTCTAAATCTTTTTCCTTGCGCACAGTAGCATAAACAGGGTGTCCGCGTTCGGCGAGCCTGAGTGTAAGGTGTTTGCCAATACCGCTGCTGGCACCGGTAACGAGGATGGCTTGTGTGGAGGGATGGGTCATGTGTAAAGTTTTATCCTTTCTGGCGTTAGTATAATCAACTTATGTCCAAACCTTATCTTGTCCCTCTTACTGAAATCCGCCGCGAGCAGATGGTGGTGAACTCGCGCTTCATTGCTACGCTCGCACCTGCTTTTTCCATCGACGAAGCCCGCGCCTTCATGAAGCGCATTCGAGAAGAGTTCTCAGATGCGAGCCATAATGTGCCTGTGTATATTATTGGTGGAGGGAATACGGTGACTGAATATTTTTCAGACGATGGAGAGCCAAGCGGTACATCCGGAAAACCGGCATTGGCCGTCTTGCGCGGAAGCGGACTGGGTGATGCGGTTTTGGTGGTCACCCGCTATTTTGGCAGGACTTTGCTTGGGACGGGCGGACTGGTCAAGGCGTATACAGAGGCGGCGCAGTCGGTGGTCAATGCCGTGGAGCGGGGGCAGCGCGTTCCGGTCCACGTGGCGATGGCAGCGATTCCATACAATCTGTTGGAAAGATTGCGATTGCTTGTCTCAAAGAATCACGGGAAGGTTTTGGGCGAAGATTATGCAGGGGATATCACTCTGACGATTCAATTCCCAGTGGATAATTTTGAAGCATTTCAAAAAGATATGCGCGAAATTTCTGCGGGCAGAATTCAGGCGGAAGTGATCGAAACAAAGGAAGAGATCGTGAAGGTGTAAACACCAAGCCTCGAAGACTCAAAGCCGCAAAGATTTTATTCTTCGAGTCTTGGTGTCTTTGTGCTTTCGTGGTTAAGCCTTTCTGCTTGCTTTCTCCACCAAATACACAATGGATACATAATCCTTCCCTGTTGCTTCTTTCATGCCGATCTCGCAGGTGATGTTGGAGGAGTAATAACCGTCGTAATCCCTTTTGAGAATTTCGGCGGATTCTTTTTCAGTAGCGGATGCGGTCAGTTCAGGGTGAGTCAAGCCGCGGTCGCCAGCGAAGGCGCAGCAGCCGAGCGCAAAAGGGACAACAGCCGACTTGGTACACTGTTTAGCAATGGCATGCATTTTCGTGTCGAGGTTGAGTTTGCGAGCGGAGCAGTTGGGGTGCAGAATAACTTCTTCATCCACAGGTTTTATTTCGAGTTTGGGCAGAACATGGTCGTGTAGAAATTCCACGCCGTCGAGGATAGTGAGTTGATTCCAGATCTCTTTGTCTTCGGGCGTAAGGTCATCGCCGCAGGTTTTGAGCGTGTGGGTACAAGAGGTGGTGTCGATAATAATTGAATATTTGCCGTGCTCAGACCAGTCCCACATTTGCGTGAGGGTTTTATGCAAGGCTGCCTGATATGCGGATTTGTATCCTTTTGAAGAAAAAGGCATTCCGCAGCAGTGACCGTCGGCGTTGGGGGGAATGTGGAGGTTGATGTTGGCGCGCTTGGAGATGGTGAGGAAAACAGTGGAAAGTGGAAAGTGGTGAGTGGGATTGCCGAGTTGACGGGAGATGCAGGAGGGAAAGTAAATAAAATCTTTTTCACCACGGAGAACACGGAGTTCACGGAGATTTTTTGGAGAGTGCGGGATAGATTTGTTCCACTTCGGTAATTTTGTGCCCGTTACTTTTTCAGCAACCACCAAAATGGATTTGACTCCGTTTACGCCAATTACTTTTTCGGCAGTATGCCCCAGCGAAACTCCAAGTCCAACCACTTTTTCCACCGCACCAAAATTCTTTACGACCCACTCCGCCGACTTATTACTTTTTACTTCTTCCGCCCTCAATCGTTTAATAAACTTCCCCGTATCAATCCCCACCGGGCACGCCGTTCCGCACAGACCGTCGAGGGCACAGGTGTCTATTCCAGCGTAGGTGTAATCGTCAGAAACAGAATCAGCTTCGAGTGAATCTGAGGCGGCGAGGCGCATAGAGGCGAGTTCTCTTTGGACGACGATGCGTTGTCTGGGAGTCAGAGTCAGCCTGCGGCTTGGACACTTCGACTCGCAAAATCCACATTCGATGCATTTGTCAATTTCAGGTGCAACGAGTGTGAGGCTCTTCAAATGAGTCACATGTGCTTGCGGGTCGTTGTTGATGAGCACGCCGGGGTTGAGCATGCCATCGGGGTCGAGCAGCGATTTGAGGTTGCGCATGATGGCGTATGCCTCAGCGCCCCATTCGGTTTCGACGAACGGCGCCATGTTGCGCCCCGTGCCATGCTCGGCTTTGAGCGAGCCATCATATTTGCCGCTGACGATGCCCACCATCTCGCGCAGAAATTTGTCGAAGAACTGAATTTGCTCTGGCGTATCAAACGCCTGATTGACGAGGAAATGCAGGTTGCCATCTTTCGCGTGCCCGAAGATGACGCCCTCGGTGTAACCGAAATCATCGAAGAGATGGCGCAGGTCGGTGACGGCATCGGCGAGATGCTGAACGGGAAAAGCAACATCTTCATTGACGGATGTCGTGCCGCGCGGACGCATCGCGCCAACCGATGCGATGATGCCTTTGCGCGGTTTCCACAACGCCGCTTGTTGAGTCGGGTCGTCAGTGAATTCGACATCGTGAATCAATTTCAGTTCGTGGATGACGCGCCCTGCCTCTTTATTAAACTGGAACATGGTCTCTGAATCTGACGCTTGATACTCGGCGAGAATGGCGGTTGCGCCCGCAGGTAACTCTTTGAGAATGGCAGGCACGCCCGGCAAATGCTCCACCGAGCGGAGAGACTCGCGGTCCATCACTTCGACAGCACGTGCGCCTGATTGCTTAATGGGATACACTGCCGCCGCGGCATCGCGGATGTTTTTGAAATACATCTGCCCGGTGTATTTGTAGGTGTAATCGGGCAGGGTGTGGAGGACACCCTCGGCGATAAATCCGAGCGTGCCTTCGGAGCCGATCAGCAGGTGAATGAGAATATCAAGCGGATGCTCAAAATCAAGAAAGGCATTGAGCAGGTAGCCATTGTTGTTCTTGAGTTGATAGCGACGACGAATTTTTTCTGCAAGTGTCTCGTTTTTATATTTTGTGTTTGAATTCAGAATTCTCTGCTTGAGTTCAAGCAGACCTTTAGCGATGTGAGGCTGTTCGTTCTCGAAAACCTTGTGCGCATCGGGGTGAGATGTATCGAGGACGAATCCATTCGGCAGAACGAAGGTCATCGAGTGGATGGTCTTATAGGAGTTCTCCGTCGTGCCACAGCACATGCCGCTGGAATTATTGGCAAGGATGCCGCCCATCATACACGCATCAATGGACGCTGGGTCTGGACCAATTCGCCGTCCGTGCGGTTTGAGCACGTTGTTGATGAACCCGCCTACGATGCCGGGCTGAAATCGAATTTTACTTGCATGCTCTTCTACGCTGTACTCGCCCCAATGCTTGGATATATCCACGAGAATGCCATCTGTCACCGCCTGCCCCGAGAGACTCGTCCCAGCCGCGCGGAAGGTCATGGGAATTCTGTTCTGCTGGCTGAATTGGAATAGCGCCTGAATCTCACCGATGGAATTCGGCTGAACCACCGCTTGCGGTACCAATCGAAAATACGAGGCATCGTTGGCGTAGGCGATGCGGTCAATGAGACGGTCACGGATGCGCGAGGCGGGGAGGATGGAAGTAAGGGATGTGGGCATGGGAACCTTTATAAACATTTTACAACTTCTTCATAATCTGTTCGCAATTAATCCACCTGAATAATG
>JBEBCV010000072.1:0-16509 GCA_041157505.1 Chloroflexota bacterium
GCGGTATCTTTTATCCGCCGCATGAACCGGGTTCTGCCGATTTCTCCCTGCTCAATGACCCGACCACCGACCATACCAGGTTCATGAAGTTGATCATTGGTAATGCTCAATATCGCCAAACTCGCATTGCTGCTGAACGCATCATCAAACGCCAACAACGCAAACGCGAACGCGTGCCGGTCGAGCAGATGGCTTATACCTAATAAAAAAACGGGACACTTCAAAGTGTCCCGTTTTTTATCCCTGAAGGACGCTTGCTCCTTCACTTGCTTTGCAGACGTAAATACTCGCCTCCAACCCTGACCTTTGCTTGTATGCCGCTGAAACAGCTTGCACAAACTCTGCGGCTTTTTCTTCCTTAACCAACGCTACAGCACAACCACCAAAGCCTGCTCCGGTCATGCGTGCGCCATAGCAGCTGGACTGTTCCCGTGCGCATTCAACAACAATGTTGAGCGCGTCATTCGTCACCTCAAAGTCATCGCGGAGACTGTCATGACTGGCGTTGAATAACTCGCCCAACCGTATTACATTCCCTTTTCTCATCACTTCGATCGCTTCAAGCACCCGCTCATTCTCGGTGACAATATGCCTTGCGCGTCTCATTGTGACTTCGTTCAATCCCTTTTCTTCTTTTGTCTTTCTTTCAAATTCGTCCACACTCACATCTCGCAATGCCTTCACCCCAAACCAACGTGCCGCTTCCTCGCATTGACTTCTGCGCTCGTTATAGGCGGAATCAACCAACCCACGCCGGGTGGATGTATCGAGGATAACGACTGAGACACCTTTAGGAAGGGGAGCATGTTGAATTTCCAGTGAACGGCAATCGAGGAAGAGAGCATATCCTTCTTTGCAGGCAGCGCTTGCCATCTGGTCCATGATGCCGCAATTGACTCCAACCCATTCATTCTCTGCTTTTTGGGCGAGCTTTGCCATGACAGGTGCATTCCATTCAAAGCCAGAAACCACAGAAAAGGCTCTGGCGACCGCTAATTCCACCGCTGCTGAGGAAGAAAGCCCAGCCCCACGTGGTACATCGCCGGTCATAATGGCATCGAAACCTTTTATTTTGAAGCCTGCTTTCTGTAATTCATGGGCGATGCCCTTGGGGTACTCGATCCAGTCGCTGCCTCGGGTGAGAGAAGATAACTCGAAGTCTGACTCAGTTTCAAGGTCCAGAGAAAAGAGGCGGACAGTGTCATCCTCTCGCGGGCGGAGAGCGATCATCACTTCACGGTCAATTGCCATGGGCAGGACGAATCCGTCGTTGTAGTCAGTATGTTCGCCAATCAAATTAACCCGCCCGGGCGCACGGACGATGATCTCCGGTTTGGCGTTAAAATGGGATTGGAATTGTTGAGAAAGAATTTTCGGGTCCATATCTGCGTTTATACCATAGAGGCTTCATGGATGACCTTGAACTGCTGAGAAAATACGAACCTGTTTTACGTTTTGCAAAAAGCGAGCGCTTCTTTCCGATGGCGGTGGAGCCTTATTTGGAAAAGTGCGCGCTCTTTCCAAGCGGACCGGTTGGGGCGGCGGAATTATTTGGTCATATGAATGAGCCATTGGTTGAGAAAATTGGCAGGTTGGAAAGCCACGAATTTTTTTTGCGCTTTGTGAATAAGCCGTTGAACGATTTCGATGCGTGGATTTGGTGGGGTGTTGGGTCTGCGCTTGCGTTTGTGGCGGGTTGGTTTACTTTGGGTTTGGCGGGTGTAGAGATCGCAATTGGCGCGTCACTTTCTGCGGCATTGGTTTTGTTCATGCTGGCATCGCCGATCCGCTTGCGTATCATTCCTGCCATGCTTGCCGTTCTTGCCTTTCTTGTGCTGGGCATTGCGCCTGTTTGGTTATTCTTTAAACCCATACCGGGAGTAAGCATTGCAGTTGAATATTTTGTCTTGCTGCCCATTTATCTTTTGTTGCTGTTCTATTGGCTGATGCGCACCTTGAAGTTCATCATTGAAAAGATCCTGCCAGAAGGGCCAGGGTTGGTGATGGACATGCTTTCGCAGTCCACCGAGAAGATCGCAAAAGAGGCGGGGAAACAATATGCCGAGATTTTGAGAGAACATCGTCAGCCAACGTATTACGGGCGTGTTGTGCATGAAACTGATGCAGAAGGTAATGTGTGCACCTTCCTGCAATATCATTATTTTTATGCATTTAATGATTGGCGGCTTGCTGCGAACGGATTTAATCACCACGAAGGCGATTGGGAGATGTCCGCTATTTACTTGAAGAACGATCGACCACATTCGATTTTATTGTCACAACATGGCGCAGGGAACATCGTGTCTTGGGAGGCTGCGATCAAAGCATTGGATAAAGACGGGAATGAGACAACGCATCCTGTAATTTATACAGCGTTGGGATCTCACGCCAATTACAGTAAACCGGATGTGATCCGCTCGCCTTCGATGTACAACCCTGGGCGGCTGCAACGCTTCCTCTTCTGGTTCGACGGCTGGATCCATTACCTGTTCCTTTTGTTTAACCCGAGCCAAAAAGCACGTCACATTGCCATGGAGGAGATGCGTGAAAAGACCCAGCACATCTTTGAAGAACATGCCTTTGATGATATGCGGGATGAATTGGATCACTTCATTGTGCGCCTGCCGATGGAGATCGCAACTGGTGATGGATTACGGGTTGGTTTTCAAGGCAAGAATTCAAGAGAACCCATGATTAAGTCATCCAGTTATTTGAAACGCATCATGTCTGAAAGAAGGGTGTCGCTTCCACCCATTCGGGAATGGAATTGCATCCTCTTGAATTCCGAGCCGGGATGGGTACAATATAAAGGATTGTGGGGCGTAAAAAGCATACTAAGCGAGGAATCAGGTCCACCCGGGCCAAAATGGGAAAAACCCAAACGTAAGATGACAGGTATAAGTGAACGCATTCGCTGGGGCAAGCCGTTGAAGTGGCTTGCCCAATTGGAAAAGAACAAACATTAATGTAACCCAAAGGAGAGTGGTATGTCATTTTCACAAGCGCTTGAAGTAGCTATTGGTTTGATCTTTGTTTATTATGTGTTAGGTTCGATCGTTTCCCTCATTACGCAATGGATCAATGAGGCATTCGAGACACGCGGAAAGTCTCTTGAGCGACATTTAAAGAAGATCGTCGGTGATAAACATGTAGATGAGTTCGTAAAGTTGCCGCAACTGGAGGCACTGCGCCCCATCCGGTATAAGAATGCTTTCAGTGTCCTTACTTCATCCACAGAACCCAAGAAAATTGAGAAGATCCCAGCTTCAACTCTGGTCGAATCTTATTTCGACTTTGTTGGTCTTACCGCTACCAAGGAGTTTGAGGCGAATGAATTGAAGGAACTTATCAATGCTTTTCCTGATTCAGAAGGTAAGCAGGCGATGCTCAAATGGGTGGGGCAGGGTGTGACCAATATCGAAGACCTGCGCAGACGCACCACAATGTACTTTGGTGGCGTCATGGAGCAGGCAGCGGCCACGTTCAAGGCCAATGCACGCAGTTTCGTTATCATGCTGTCCATTGCCATCACCCTCTTGCTCGGTACAGACAGCATTCAGCTTGCTCAAACGCTTTGGGCGAACGCCGGTTTACGCGCTCTTGCAGTTGCCAAGGCAGAGGCAGTGGTTCAAGAAGAACAAGTAACGGAAGATAATATCGATGATCTCATTAAGCAATTGGGTGACCTGAACATTGTCCGTTTTGGTTGGTGGCAGACAGAATTGCCTGAAGCAAGCGCTGGTGTGGGAGGTTGGGCAATGTTCCTGGTTTTGAAGTTCTTGGGGCTTGGTTTGACAGCGGCAGCCATCTCCCAAGGATCATCCTTCTGGTATGACTTGTTGAAGAAGGTCACAACACCAACTACAAGCAGTAGTAGTTCAAGCAGCGGGGGTGGGAGCAGCAGTAGTAGTTCGAGTGCAAGTGGATAAATAAGAATCAAAAACTCCGAGGTCTTCAAGACTTCGGAGTTTTTGTTATTGAGAAGACCATCTGGCGTAGACCGCTTGTGAAAGCAGGCGGTTCGCGCTTTTTTCACGGGTGATCAATTCGCCGCTATCGAGTGTGCCTTTGTATTTGCGCATCATCTCGTTTACAGCTTGAGCAACATGAATGGCGGAAGCTCGCACTGCATAGACTGTGACGATCACAAAAAGGGGATTATCACTCAGGCATTTTCGGATATCTTCCAGCAGATTTGGCAGGGATTTATACACTTCCCACACTTCACCTTTGGGTCCGCGCCCAAACTTGGGTGGGTCAAGGATCACGCCGTCGTATTTGACTCCGCGTTTGGCTTCACGTTGGACATATTTCAACGCGTCTTCCACGATCCAGCGGATGGGACGATCGCTCAGACCGGAGAGGTCCTGATTCTCTCGCGCCCACGCCACAGACTTCTTCGAAGCATCTACATGGGTTACGGAAGCGCCCGTGGCGGCGGCCGCGAGGGATGCCAGACCGGTGTAGCCGAAGAGATTCAAAACATTCGGCTTGGTACCAGACTTCTGGATAGAGTCAGCCATAAAGTCCCAATGAGCCGCGACTTCGGGGAACACGCCGAGGTGACGGCCGGGTGTTGTCATTACGGAGAATTTTAGTCCGCTTGAGCCGGGGAGGGGGTAGTTCATTACCCAGTGGTCGTCCACTCTCTTCTTTAATTGCCAGTGACCGCCGCTTTCTTCTCCACTGGGGATGAAGACCCCATGGGCGTTGTCCCATTCTGATTGGGGCAGGGCGCGGCTCCACATGGCTTGAGATTCGGGGCGCGCAAAGGTGTATTTTCCGAATCGTTCTAGCTTGAGTCCGTCTCCAGAATCAATGAGTTCGTAGTCTTGCCAGCGATTGGCTTCTAAAAAGGTGAAAGTTTGCACAGTTTCCATGTATTTGCAAGGTTTACGGTCACTTTTACTACTTGATTTTAAACCTTCCGAGGGTATAATGTGGTAGAAAGTGGTAGAAAGTGGTATAGAACGCCGGGACGCCCGGCGTTCGCGTCATTTATAGGAATGATAGCACAAATGTTCTTAGGTCAATTCCAGCACAACCTCGATGATAAGGGTCGCCTGATGATTCCGGCGCGCTTTCGTGAGTTGCTGGAAGGTGGCGCCTTTATCACACAGGGTTTTGATAAATGCCTCATGGTGATGACAGAGGCGTATTTCAAACAGGTTTATGAGCGCATCGAAGCCATGAACCTCGCCGACCCGACCGCTCGTCTTTTGCGCCGCTTGATCCTGTCCAACGCATATCCAATTGAAGTGGACAAGGTAGGTCGCATTCTTGTGCCCCAGAACCTTCGCACTTTCCTTGGTGTGCCAAGTGGTGAGTTGGTGGTGGCGGGGCAGGGCGAGTATTTTGAAGTGTGGACCCCAACTACCTGGGCTGAGCAGATGGCTTTGCTGCAAGATGTTGAAGCCAATAACGCCCGCTTCTCCACACTTGACCTTTCCAAAACGAATTCTGCGTCGTCGTAACGGTAGTTATGACCGCACACAAACCTGTACTTTACCAAGAGATTATACACGCTCTGCAACCCCACAACGGCGGACGGTATGTGGATGGCACCCTAGGCGCGGGCGGACACGCTCGCGGCGTCCTGGAGGCTTGCGCACCAGATGGGCAACTGCTGGGTCTTGATGTAGACCCACAGGCGCTGGCGATCGCTCGTGAGACCTTGGCTCCTTACGGGGGACGCGTTCATCTTGCGCAAGCCTCCCATATCACTCTCAGTGAGCAGCTTGCTTCATTGGAATGGGACGCCATTGATGGTTTCGTGCTCGACCTGGGCGCATCATCCATGCAGTTTGACAGCCCCGAGCGCGGCTTTTCCTTTATGCAGGATGGTCCACTCGACATGCGCTTCGGCCCGCATCTTGCGATGAGCGCGGCAGACATCATCAACAGCTACGACGAGCGCGAACTGGCGGACATCATCTTCAAGTATGGCGAAGATCGTGATGCCCGAAAGATCGCCCGAGCCATCGTCCAGAGCCGACCGCTTCATACAACGTGTGAACTGGTGGCTGTTATCGAGAAAGCGAGTCCACGCCGAGGCGACAAGACCCACCCTGCCACGCAGACCTTCCAAGCGTTGAGGATCGTTGTCAACGAGGAATTGGCGGCAGTGGAGATCACACTTCCGCAGGCAGTGGCAGCCCTCAGGTCCGGTGGGCGATGCGCGGTGATTTCCTTCCACTCGTTGGAAGACCGCATCGTCAAAGAGTATTTCAGAGAGCAGAGCAAGGATCTCATCAATCCGCCTTACGAAAGGATATATGAAGAAGAACGTAAGGCTGTAGTGAAGTTAGTGAACAAGAAGCCGATCCTGCCGACCGAGGAGGAACTGAAAAATAACCCTCGGGCGCGCAGTGCAAAACTTAGAGTTGTTGAGAAGTTGTAGAGACGAGGTTTCCTCGCCCAAGTAATTGAGAGAGAAATAAAGTGAACATTCCTAACGTCAACCTCCCCAATGTCAATCACCTGATCCATGCGTATCGGGTCGCTCCTTGGCGCGTACAGCGTCAGTGGATCGGCAACGCCCTGCTGGTTGTGGTTGTTTCTGCCATGGTTGCCGCTCTTTATTTGAACGTGACTTCCCGTACTGCTATTGCAGGGCGTGAAATTCAAGATCTGACCGATGCCATTGCTGCCAGCCAGCAGGTGAGCAGTGACTTGCAAACCCAGCTTGCCGGTTTGACCTCTGCCGAATCGATGGAAGAGCGCGCGCGAGCGATGGGTTTCCGTCCGGTGGAGCCCGAAGAATTGGAATACCTCGTTGTGCCAGGCTATGTTGCGAAAGACGCTGTTGACCTTTCTTCTTCAGCTTTACCGCAATTGAACGTATTGACCATCCCGCCTGAATACAACCAATCTCTCTTGGATTGGATGGATGAACGCCTGGTTTCCACGCGGAGATATCAATGAGACAGCAATACGGGCGACGCAGTCAGGTGTTGGCGGGGGCGCTCATGTTCTTTGCGCTTGCCATCATCGTTCAGATGACGCGCATTCAGAATAGCCCCGAGGCGGATATCTTCCGCCAACTTTCCAAAGATTATGCCTATGAATGGCGCACGTTCTACCCAAACCGTGGCGAGATCTATGATCGCCATGGTCGTTTGCTTGCAGGCGAAAAGATCGTCTATGAAGTTGGTGTAGATCTGACCATTATGACCGACCCGCATGCCATCTCTTTTGCTGTGTCAGATGCACTTGACATGGATTACGAACAATTAATGGAAGTCATCCAAAATCCGCCTGAGGGAATTTCTTATATTGTGCTTGCCGATTTTGTTGAAGCTTCACAGGCAAATTATTTACAAGACCTGAAGAAAGCATTGAATGAACAGGCACCTGAAGGGTCGATGGGTGGGTTGACCGGGCTTCAGTTCAAATCACATCCTCAACGAAGTTATCCTGAAAATGCTTTGGCATCGAACATTCTTGGCTTTGTAAACCGTGAAGGCAAAGGCTATTTCGGTGTGGAAGAAAAATACGACAGTCTGCTGGCGGGCAACCCCGTTACCGTACTCGTGCCAACAGACCCGAACAAAGCCTTTGAAATTCCGAATGCTCCCAACGGTACGACCCTGGTGTTGACCATTAACCGCGATTTGCAAGCTGCCGCAGAAGATATCCTTGATAACGCATTGGGGACCTATGGCGCTCAAGATGGAATCATCGCCATCATGGATCCGCAAAGCGGTGAGATGCTTGCCATTGCCACGTCTCGTCGCATGGATTTGAACGAGTTCTGGGAATACGATGCTGTGTACGATAATGCCACTGAATTCAACCCGGTGATTTCCAAGACCTATGAACCCGGCTCGGTCATAAAAATATTGACCATGGCTGCGGCATTGGATAGCGGCACAGTTACACCAGAAACAACCTACCTCGATACCGGCGAAATTTTGATCGGCGGTGTGACCATCCAAAACTGGGACCGCAATCCATGGGGTGTGCAGAACATGGTCGGTTGTTTGCAGCACTCGCTCAACATTTGTATGGTGACTCTCTCCACACAGATGGGCGCCACAACTTTCTACAAGTATATGGATGCCTTCGGCATGGGACACCTCACCGGCGTAGATTTGGCTTGGGAAGCTTCAGGCAGGCTCAAGCTCCCGGGTGATGCGGATTGGTATCCGGTGGATCTCGGAACGAACGCGTTCGGTCAAGGCGTGGCGGTTACACCCATCCAAATGCTATCGGCTGTGTCTGCGGTTGCCAATAATGGACGTATGGCCGTCCCACATGTGTTGTATGCCATGGTGCGCGATGGACGCCAATATCAGGTGCCTGAACAATTCGGAGTCACCCCGATCTCTGAACAAACCGCGGATACGCTTTCTGAAATGCTTGCCATTTCGCTCGAAGAAGAATCATCGGCTGCTTGGGTTCCCGGATATCGCGTGGCTGGCAAGACCGGCACCGCACAGATCCCTGTAGATGGATATTACGACGGCTCACAAACCAATACCTCATTCATTGGTTGGGGTCCCGTGGATGACCCGCAATTCATGATCTATGTTTGGCTCGAACGTCCCACCGAATCTCCGTGGGGTTCTGAAACTGCTGCACCTGTTTTCTCTGAAATGGCACAACGCGCTGTCATCTTGTTAGATATCCCGCCTGACTCGATCCGACAGCAGCTTGCACAAAAATAACATGCTTACTTTAGCAGACGTACTCGAAGCCCTCACCTCCGTTCGCCCCGCGAATGCCTCCACTGTTATCACAGAAGGTACCATCGACTCGCGTCAGGTGATTCCCGGTTCGCTCTTTGTTGCGATCCCTGGAGAAAAAACGGATGGACACGACTACCTGACAGATGTCTTCAAAAGGGGGGCTTCTTTTGCTTTAATCCAACGGGATGTAGACGCCTCTTTCCGCACCCTTGATCTGCGTGCTGGTCTATCAACCGATACCACTCTGAATCTCGAATCTCCCCTCTGCCTGCGTGTGGATAACACCATTTCAGCCCTGCAGCAGATCGCACGCTTCTGGCGCCGTAAATTACCGAACCTGCGCGTCGTGGGTATTACGGGTAGTGTGGGTAAATCCACCACCAAAGAGACTGTTGCTGAGGTATTAAGCCTTCGTTATCGTACGCTCAAAAGCCCCGGCAACTTGAACAACGAGATCGGTCTTCCGCTCACCATCTTGAGACTCGGTGCAGGTTATGAACGTGCTGTGCTCGAAATGGGCTTTTACGTTCCCGGTGAGATCCAATTCTTGTGCGATATTGCCCAGCCGCAGATCGGTGTTGTTTCGAACGTGGGAACCGTCCATGCTGAACGGGCAGGTTCACAAGAAGCCATCTTCCGCGGCAAAAGCGAATTGCCTGCTTCGCTTCCACATGATGGAGTTGCCATTCTCAACTTCGACGACCCATGGGTTCGCAAGATGGAAGAGAAGACCAAAGCACGCGTATTCTTCTATGGGCTTTCTCCTGAAGCACATCTCTGGGCAGACCAGATCGAAGGTCTCGGCTTGGATGGCATCCGCTTCCGCATGCATTATGGAAATGAGATCATTCACATGCGCGTGCCCATGATCGGACGACACTCCATTCACACCGCATTGCGCGCTGCCGCAGTTGGGCTGAACGATGGTATTTCATGGCAGGAGATCCTTGAAGGTCTTTCGCATGGACACACCCAACTCCGTTTGGTGGCGGCTCGCAGTCAAAGCGGAGCATTGATCCTCGATGACACCTACAATGCAGCACCTGAATCCATGCTGGCGGCGTTGAACCTGCTCGATGAACTTGACGGGCGCAAGATCGCCGTGTTGGGCGATATGCTTGAACTTGGTCCCTACGAACGCCAGGGACATGAAATGGTTGGAATGCGGGCTGCACAAGTGGCGAAGGTTCTCATCACACTTGGCACTCGTGGACATATGATCGCCGAAGCCGCCCGTCGTGCTGGCATGAAGGCTTCTGCCATTATGGAATATGAAGATATCGCTCCTATTATTGATTGGTTGACAAAGAATTTGAATTCAAATGATGCAGTTTTAATTAAAGGTTCCCACGGTCTCCGCATGGACCGTATCGCTGCTGCCTTGGAGGTACGCTCGTGAGAGATATCGCCTTTTCTCTAAGCCTTGCGGGGTTGGCGTTCATTATGACTGCCATTTGGGGAAATCCGCTGTTGCGCATCTTGCGGCATTTCAAACTGGGCAAGATCATCCGCATCGAGCAGCCGGAAGGTCACCGCGTGAAGATGGGTACACCCACTATGGGTGGGGTTATGTTCATCATGCCGGTCTTGCTTCTGAGCGGTTTGCTCAATGCTGTGGCGTTGATCGGCGTCACCACCAGCGGCATAGGTCGTTCGGTGTTGCTGCCCATGCTGGTTATGGTTGGGTTTGCCATTCTCGGTGCAGTGGACGATTGGGAAGGTATCCACGGTAAACGCAAAGGTGATGGCATGCGTGCCCGCACGAAATTCGCCTTTCAAGTGATTCTTGCATTGGCAACTGCCTATGTTTTGAAATATGTCATCGACGCGCCTGACCTATATCTGCCAGGTTATTTCTTCGAGATCGAGATCGGTTGGATCTATGTACCGATCGCTGCATTCATCATTGTTGCAGAATCGAACGCAGTCAATTTCACCGATGGACTCGATGGTTTGGCAGGTCTGATCGCTGCCACAGCAATTGCAGCCTTTGGTGGTATTGCCCTGATGCAAGAACAGACCTATCTTGCGCGCTTCTGCTTCATTCTTGTTGGAGCGTTGTTTGGCTTTTTGTGGTTTAACGTCCACCCTGCACAATTGATCATGGGGGATACCGGTTCGATGGCATTAGGCTCTGTATTGGCTGTTATCTCTCTAATGACCGGGCAATGGCCCATGTTATTGGTGATCGCCATTATTCCACTGGCAGAAATGCTCAGCGTTGTGATCCAGATCACCTACTTCCGCATGACAGGCGGTAAACGCTTTTTCAAGATGACGCCCATCCATCATCATTTTGAATTGCTTGGTTGGAGTGAAACACAGATCGTCCAGCGCTTTTGGCTTATTGGTTTGATGGCAGCGTTGATCGGAATAGGATTGTCGCAAGTATAGGTATGAAACGTGAAAAGTGAAACGTAAATTTTGAATCGCGTTTCGCTCATCACTCTTCAAAAATTATGACCAACTGGACAAACACCCACGTTCTCATTCTTGGAGCCGCCCGGCAGGGACTCGCCCTTGCCCGTTGGCTTTCTCGTCACGGCGCAAACGTGACCTTGAACGATTCGCGCCGCGAGGAGGATCTTGTCTCAGCCAAGAAATCACTATCTGATGTGAATGTGACGTGGGCAGTGGGTGGGCATCCGCTTGAACTGCTGGATACGACCGAAGTGTTGTGTATCTCTGGTGGTGTGCCGTTGACCTTGCCCATTGTGGAAGAAGCTCTCAAGCGCGGCATTCCGCTTTCGAACGACTCGCAAATTTTCATGGAAGTTGTTCCATGTAAGACGGTTGGCATTACTGGTTCGGCAGGCAAGACTACCACCACAACGCTGGTTGGTAATATGGCAAAGCTTGCCAAAGGGGACCATGCTTTTATTGGCGGCAACATTGGTGACCCGCTCATCAACTATGTGGACAACATGAACGCTGATGACCTGGCTGTGTTGGAGCTTTCATCCTTCCAGCTCGACCAGATGAATATTTCACCGAACATTGCTGCGGTTCTGAACATTACGCCGAATCACCTGGATCGTCACGGCACGATGGAAGCTTATACCAATGCCAAGGCTCGCATCTTGGAATTTCAGTCTGCGAACGACACCGCGATTTTAGGACGTGATGACAAAGGCGCATGGGGTTTGAAGAATCGTGTGAAAGGTAATTTGCTTTCGTTCAGCCTGCAAGACTTGGAAGAAGGTTTGAACGGAACATATCTTCATGACGGCTTGCTGAGTTTGCGCGATGGCTTTGCATACATCCCCTTGTTGATGCGTGAAAAGGTCCAATTGCGCGGCGACCATAACATTGCAAATGTGTTGGCTGCTTTTGCCATTGGGCATGCAGCAGGCTTCAAGTTGGATGATATGCTCGAAGCGGTTGAAGAATTTCGCGGTGTTCCGCACCGCTTGGAATGGGTCCGCGAGTTGAACGGAGTACGCTGGTATAACGACTCGATCGCCACAGCGCCAGAACGCGCAGCGGCGGCGGTCCATGCGTTTAGCGAGCCGATCGTGCTTATGCTCGGCGGACGTGACAAGAATCTTCCCTGGGGCGAACTTGCCAAACTCATCCACGAACGTGTGGACCATGTAGTGCTCTTTGGCGAGGCGGGGGAGATGATCCAGAACGCTATTACAGCCTACAGCGGAGTCGGAAGCGTGGATGTTCATCGCGCGACGACTCTCAAAGAGGCGGTCACACTGGCAGCGGAGGTTGCATCCGCTGGAGATGTCGTCCTTTTATCACCGGGCGGCACAAGCTTTGACGAGTTTAAAGATTTTGCAGAGAGAGGAGAAGCGTTTAGAAAATGGGTATCGGAACTTTTGTAAGAGAGTCATCACCGCAGAACCGCGCACGCGCAGGCGGATTCGACATGCCATTGTTGGTGATCGTCGTGGCATTGATCGTTTTTGGTTTGTTGATGTTGTATTCTGCTTCTTGGGATTTTTCGCGCGCCGCCTATGATGGCGATGCAATGTACATGTTCAACCGTCAGTTGATGTGGCTGGGCTTGGGCATTGCAGCAGCCACCGTGCTTGCTTTTCTCGATTATCACCGCTGGCGCCAATTTATTGTACCTGCCATGGCATTTACGGTCTTGATGTTGATCGTGGTGTTGGTGATGAGTGAAGTACGCTTCAATGCCACTCGTACCATCTTCAATGGTTCGATCCAACCTTCTGAATTGGCAAAATTGGTCTCGATCTTGTACCTCGCGGTTTGGTTGTATGCCAAGCGCGAAATGTTGAAAGACATCACCTTCGGGTTGATCCCGCTGGGTGTCATCCTCGGTTTTGTTGGTGGGTTGATCTACCTGCAGCCCGACCTGAGCGCTGCCGCAACCGTGCTGATGCTTGGCGGCTTGCTCTTCTTCCTTGCAGGCGGCGACCTGAAACAGATCGGCGGCTTGTTGATCATTGCTTTTGTGGTGGCATGGCTGGTGGTATCCGTCAGCCTCACCGGGCAGCAACGCGTAACCGATTTTGTTGCAGGTATCAAAGATCCATTGCAAGCTTCGTATCATGTGCGCCGTTCCTTTGAAGCCATTGTTAATGGCGGCTGGTTCGGTGTGGGTATTGGCAAATCCCTTTCGAAAGTGACCGGATTGCCCGTGCCGCCTACAGATAGTATCTACGCCGTGGTCGTTGAAGAGCTTGGTTGGATTGGCGGCGTGGGGTTGATCGGCTTATTCGGCGCACTCATTTGGCGTGGACTTGTGATCGCCCGCCGCGCGCCCGACATGCTTGGAACTTTGATCTCAGCTGGTTTGGTTATTTGGATCGGCTTGGAAGCGCTCATCAACATGGCAGTGATGGTCGGTTTGCTGCCATTCGCAGGGAACGCGCTTCCGTTCGTGAGTGCGGGTGGCTCGAACCTGGTCACCACGCTTGCAGCATTGGGTATTCTCTTTAATGTTTCCCGACAGGGAAGCAGCACGAATGAAACAGACAATGAATGGAGGTCGTATAGTGCGGTTGCTAATTTGCGCTGGTGGAACGGGCGGGGGCGTGTATCCCGCTCTGTCCGTTTACGAAGCGCTAAAGAGTAAGCATCCAAACGTCGAAACCCTTTGGGTTGGCGGAGAAGGCGGCATGGAAGAAGACCTCGTGAAACGCGCAGGCATTCCATACCGTTCTGTTCCCGCTGCTGGAGTGCATGGCGTGGGTCTTCGTGCTTTGCCTGGTAACCTTGCCAAGCTCACACGCGGTGTTCTCGAATCACGTCGCATTCTAAAAGAATTCAAACCCGATGTTCTGTTCTTCACTGGTGGGTATGTTGCTGGTCCAATGGCAGTGGCTGGGCGCAACCTGCCTATTGTGTTGTATGTGCCCGATATCGAACCCGGTCTTGCGCTGAAATTCCTCGGTTATTTTGCGGATGTCATTACTGTGACCGCGCCGGACTCAAAGAAATTCTTCTCCAACCCTGAACGCATCGTCCACAGCGGCTACCCGCTTCGTTCCGGACTTTTGAACTGGTCCCGCGAAAAAGCCATTTCTCACTTCGGGCTGGATTCTTCACTTCCCACCCTTTTGGTGACTGGTGGCAGCAAAGGCGCACGTTCGATCAACCTGGCTGTGTTGAACTGCTTGAGATGGCGCAGATCATTCATCTCACTGGTTCATTGGATATTGAGACAGTACAACAAGCCGCAGAAAAATTATCTGCCGATAAAAAATCCCGCTATCATGTCATGCCTTATCTGCATGACATGGGTGCCGCCCTCTCCGCCGCAGACTTGGTTCTCTCCCGCGCTGGCGCATCTTCGATAGGGGAGTATCCCTTCTTTGGGTTGCCCGCCGTGCTTACACCGTATCCGTATGCGTGGCGTTATCAAAAGGTCAATGCTGATTATCTTGCAGAACATAATGCTGCAGTCATCTTGCAGGATGAACTTTTGAATGAAAATCTTTTGCCTGTTATCAAAGACCTGCTGTCGAATGGTCATAAGCGAGATGCCATGCGAACTGCCATGAAAAATTTATCCCTGCCAAACGCGGCAGATACCATTGCCAGCCAGTTGGTAAAACTGGCAGGAGACGAAACCTTATGATGAGCGTTGTTTATATTTTCTGGATGTATGTCTTTCTCTTCGGCATTATCGGCGCCATGCGCGGATGGGCGAAGGAATTGATGGTTATCTTCAGTGTGGTCACTTCATTGGCGGTTAACTTGTTGTTGGAGAAATACATTCCACTGACCCGCAATCTCGTGGACCCGAACAACCCCACACAAGATGCGCTCACCGCCCAGTTTTGGATCCGCACCCTGATCCTGACGGCGTTGGTTTACTTCGGCTACCAGACAGTCAACATCTCCCGCTTTGCTCCCAAGGCGGCCCGTGAACGTCTGCAAGATTCGTTATTCGGTGCTGTATTGGGTGGCGTGAACGGATATCTGGTGGCTGGGTCGGTTCTCTATTACAACCATGTGGCGAACTATCCCTTTCGCAATGTTATTAGTCCCGCCACCGACCCGATCATTGCCGATGCCATTGTCAAGATGATGAATGTGATGCCTCCCCGGTTCCTTGCCGAACCGCAGATCTACTTCGCCGTCATCATCATTCTTATCTTCATTATCGTTGTTTACATCTAGAACCATCTAACTACTAAAGTATCGGACTACTTATGACTCACGTTCATTTTATCGGCATTGGAGGTTCAGGGCTTTCTGCCATCGCGCGCCTGCTCAAAGAGAGCGGCTACGAAGTGACCGGTTCAGACCAGTCACTGTCTCCTTTTGCTGTTGAGCTGCAGAGCATAGGTGTTCAAGTTTACATTGGGCATCATCCTCGTAATATTGCTGGGGCAGAAATGGTCATCCGTTCCTCTGCCATCAAGGATGAAAATCCTGAAGTGAAAGCGGCGTTACTGGCAGGCATCCCTGTCTATAAGCGTTCCGATTTCCTCGGACGTTTGATGGAGAACAAGATCGGCATTGGTATTGCCGGAACCCACGGAAAGACCACTACCACCGCCATGATCGCATGGATGTTGTATGCGCTCAAACGCGATCCATCTTTTATTGCCGGTGGAACGTTGAACAATCTCAAGGTCAACGCGCATGCAGGCAGCGGCGATGCATTTGTGATCGAAGCGGATGAATATGACCGCATGTTCCTTGGGCTCAAACCGCGCATCGAAGTGGTCACCAACCTTGAACATGACCATCCCGATTGCTTCCCGACCTTTGAGGATATGCACTCTGCCTTCGAAGGTTTTGTAGATCTTCTTCCGCCCGATGGTACGCTGATCGCCTGCGCTGAAGATGATGGCGCTGCTACGTTGATCGCCCATGCTCGTCGCAAGAAATTGAGCGTGGTCTCTTACTCGCTGCAAGGCGAAATGACCATCAACAGTCCGCAATGGGTGCAGGCACGCACGGTAAAGCCCAATGAAAATGGTGGTTTCGATTTTTCCGTCATGACCAACATGGGCAGCATGACCAATGCCTTCAAGGTCTCGTTGCAAGTGCCAGGTGAACACAATGTCCGTAATGCGTTGGCGGCATTATCGGTGGCGGCGGTGATGGGGTTGCCCATGCAGAAAGCTGCTGATGCTTTGGGTCAGTTCACAGGAACGGGTCGCCGTTTTGAGGTGCGCGGAGAACCCAAAGGCGTTCTGCTTGTGGATGACTATGCTCATCATCCTACAGAGATCCGCGCGACATTGGCAGGTGCCCGTGCTCGTTATCCAGAACGCCGTATTTGGGCAGTGTGGCAGCCGCACACCTACTCGCGGACTCAAACTTTGCTTTACGAATTCTCGCGGGCATTCAGTGATGCCGATGAAGTGCTTGTGACCGAGATCTA
>JBEBCV010000073.1:0-8229 GCA_041157505.1 Chloroflexota bacterium
ATGGATAAACTGCTCGCCACGGCAGAGATCCTCCGTAAAAAGCACCAGTTCAAAGGCTATCTGCATCTCAAGGTCATGCCGGGCTCAGAGAAAGATCAGGTTTACCGCGCCCTGCAGCTCGCCGACCGCGTCTCGGTCAACCTCGAAGCGCCCAACACCGAACGCCTCGCCAAACTTGCCCCGCATAAAATTTTCATTGAAGAGCTCATGCGTCCGCTCAGATGGGTCGAAGAGATCCGTCGCACGGTTCCCGCCTATAAATTTTGGGGCGGCAAATATCCGTCCACGGTCACACAATTCGTGGCGGGCGGTTCCGACGAAAGCGATCTCGAACTGCTAAACACCACCCAATGGCTGATGAAGAACATCCGCCTCAAACGCGCCTATTTCTCTGCCTTCCACCCCATTCTCGATACGCCCCTCGAAAACAAACCTGCCGTAAACCCCATGCGTGAGCATCGCCTGTATCAAGCCTCGTTCCTCTTGCGCGACTACGGCTTTGACCTCGAAGACCTGCCCTTCACAGCGGATGAAAACCTTCCGCTTCACACCGACCCGAAACTGGCGTGGGCGCAAATGAACCTGGTCCACGCTCCAGTCGAAATCAACCGAGCCGACCGCCGTGAGCTGATGCGCGTCCCCGGCATCGGTCAAAAAGGCGCCGACGCCATTCTCTCTGCACGGCGAACCGGCAAATTAAGGGATATCTCTGCTTTGAAGAAATTAGGCGTCATCGCAGAACGAGCCGCACCCTACGTCCTGCTGGATGGCAAACGGTCTGCATATCAGGCAGCCCTATTTCCCCTTGGTTAATCCACTCAGCCACGCGCCCACAGTCCCGTCCGGAAGTGACCACCATCCAAGCGCCAGCAAGCCCATGTAGACCAGGAACAGCAGCAACGCAAACGTCCCGATCCCTAAGATGCCAGCAACCACGAGGGCAACAAAGCGGAGTGAAGCCGGCTTCCCAGAAAGCGCGTGGTTGACCTCCCGCAGCAATAAATGCGAAATAAAGGTCAGGGCAAATAGCACAATGCCGAGCTGAGCAATGCCTGTAGCACCCATCAACCAACCCACGCCAAATAGCAATAGCTCAAAGATATAAAGCAGCCACACCCAATACCCTGCCGCCATAAAATTACCAACCGAATTTGGTAACACCACTGCCAATATCCCCGCAAAGACGCTGCTTACAAAGGTCAGCCATTTTGCCGGCGTTGAAAACTGTTTGTGGTTATCTGAAAGACCATCCAATAAATGACTGAACACCCTTAATGCCCTTGAAGAGGCAGACAAGGTTTCCTGGGGCGGGAAATTTTTGTTTACAGAATATTTCTCTTTGAACAACGAGAGTAACTCTCCCGGCTGACCTACTCTCTCATGAGTAAGCTCTTCATCTGGCGTATTATTTACCCCAAGCAAAGCGTCATTCTTGTTTGCTGCATTGTCCAGCTCATCCTCTTTAAGATCTTTTGCATCATCAAAAGAAGGCAGCTCCTCCTTCAAGATCGCGGACTGAACTTCATCAATGAGGGAGGCTCGTTGCGCATTATCTGGCATCATCGCCTTGATCACACACTCAGCTGCGTCAAGCCGACCCCACATCATGTCATTCTCGCGCCAATCTTTGGCAAAAAATGCCCCGAAGTTCATGAGGGTCGTCCCTGCCAGTTTTCGTTTCCCTGTCTTCTCATCGACCAGGTTGTTCGCGTCTTCCGGACTGATACGAATGATCTCAGTCTCATCACTTTCGCCGACATCGGTCCCATAGTAGATCGGGAAGATCAGCATGTCGAAGTATTCGAATCTGTCGTGATAATAAGACAGGCATTGTTGAATGATGCTTTGCTTACTTCCTGCTCGATACCCAAGGGCGCCTTTTACTTTCTCCCCCGCATAGGATAAAGACTTGTGGATATATCCCTTTTCTCTCTTCTCATCTTTCTCCGCCAGGTGAGCTGATAATGCTATAGAAGCATCTTCGATATCTTGAAATACATTCAACAATTCAGGTGAGGGGCGATCACCTGTCTTTGCTATTCGTCTAGCTTCGTTTGCCAATCCATCTAATCCGCCTCTGATCTGGCTTTCAATGGAATACAAAACAGACACATATTGCTTCAGGTCAGTATCGAGATCCGAATTCTCGATCAAATTCCGCGAACGCACTTTGCGCCCTCGTGCCCGAAGATGTCCATATGCTTCGTTGAGTCGCCCCTTAATGGACAATAATTCCTCACGGGCTTTCACTGCATCAAGAGTAGAGATCTCATCCTTGATACCGCTTTGAGCAAATATCTGGTTTGCTTCAGTTTCCCTACTGTTTTTTGAACTCCACTCCCCATTTGTTGGAATTGCTTTCAATATCTTGTTGATCAAGTTTTGAAGAAATAAAATACGCCGCATCCTCCATGTAGTATCCAGCCTGAAAAGAATGTCATTCTCAGACCTTTTGGAGTCTTGAGCCTCAGGTTTAATGGAATAAAAATATTTTCTCCACCCCTCCACCAAGACATGAAATTCCTCAGCCTGTGTTCCGGTCTCATCCCAATTCATGGCTCTTAACATGGCAGTCTGAAAATCTTCAAGCACCCCGGCAACCCGCAGCTGATGATAAGTCGCGTAACTGACGCCAAACCATTCAAGGAGTTCCTTGTCGAAAAATTTATTTGCCCACTTGGTCGTATCTTTTTGCCAAGGTTTCAGATCCTCTCGCAGTCCGGGTACAAAATCAATATGACTGATCACCTCATTGACTCGCTTGATAAGACGGTTTCGGTCAATAACTTTTTCAAGGTCTTCGCGGATCGGCTCGTATCGTGGAATGGACATGGTTGCGGCAAGAACATTTTGGAGCGCATCAGGGCGTTCCCCGTTTTTGTTCGGTGAAATATCAGGATGTTCAGGGGACGGATCGATATAGATCAATTTTCGGTCAACAGGCACTTCAGCAGTCCGCCGAACCAATAACTCGGTCGCATAACTGAATGGTTTATTGTCGATATAACCGCCATCCCCAAAGGAACGGGTTGTAAAAGTATTTTTCTCATAACCTTTGAAAAATTTCTTCCATGTATCCAGTTTCAGATCTGAATACCTCTCGAACTCCTTCAAAGACAAAACATTCACGATGTCTTCAAGTTGCATGGGTTCAAACGCCACCGGAAAAGACGAGGTGCAGCGAGCTGCATATGCCAGAAAAGGGTTATTGTTCTGATGAAAATCATTACTATAGAGATCATTATCATGCCTGTCTTTTTTCTGGGTCTCCCAACCTGCAGCATCCATTGTCGAATAGTGAAATCGGAAAACATTCCGATACTTAACTTCCTTTACGTGGGTATTTGAGACTGGCAAAGTTACTGGCAAACCATGAATATCCGTAGCTGTGATGTTGAGATCCAACTCCTCTACAAATGGAGAAATCCCATCTGTGGACGAAAAAAGAGTGCTCTTCTCGTCCATCCCATGCAAGGCGTTAAGAAGATGGAAATACATGCGGTCATTATTTAATAACGAACGAGGAGGGTTCTGCAACTCAAGCCCAGGAATGATCGAGCTTTTGTCATTGATCAGCTTGCCAATGTCCCCTTCTTCAAGCCAGATGTTTTTCAACTGATCCAGGTGTTGCCCATTTACCAGGGCTTTTGACAGAAAAACAGCGTTTATTCCCCCTGCTGACGTTCCAGAAAGGATATCCACAACGAATTTGGTTCCCAATTGCTCCCCTATTTTTCGATAAACCCTCTCTATCTCAGTAAGGTGACTCTCATCTAGTAAATATTCTTCCTGTCGAGTTGACTTCCCCTCGATCCTTTTTCGTGCCGTTGCCTTTACCATGCTAAAAAGTTCTTTTGTTACACCATAAATATAGATCGCAAGAGATACTCCGCCATACATCACTACCGCAAAGCGTGTTTCGCGTTCAATGTCATGCGCTGGGTCCGCATGTCCTTCAACTCTAATTGCATCATCGCCATATTTGTGTTGTTTTGTAGGCATATCATTCTCCGATCGAACTGCATGGCATAAAGGTTACAACTTCAACTTATTATCATTGTACAAATTTTTGTCACTGAATACAACGACGAATCATTTATGTGCATAACCTTAAAGTTTTTATTTTCGTTCTTGAAACACTTGAAAATCAAAGCATAACGACTATACTAAACAAATGATTATCGTTAGTTGAATCGAAAAGGAGAATTATTATGTCCTCAACAACAATGATGGAAACACTTTCAATAAAGACTGAGAATAAATTCAGAACGCTCATTACAAAACGAGCGTACAAGCAAGGTGAAGTGATCTGCGCCATGCCAAGTGAAGATGTGCGCGAAAAACCAAATCGTTTTACTGTTCAGATCGGACGAGACAAGCATACACATGTCGGCAAACTTGCAGCGTTGAATCACTCATGTGATCCAAACGTTATCCTTGACACAGAACATTTGGAAATGGTCGCTGCACGCGATATTGAGAAGGGTGAAGAACTCTTCTTCTTTTACCCATCAACTGAATGGCAAATGGATGCCCCATTCATTTGCTTGTGCGGTTCGGCGAATTGCATCAACGTTGTTGCCGGTGCACGCTTCCTTCCTCTTTCCACACTTGAGCGTCATTATCTAAATCCTCATATCCGAGAAATGATGATCGAACTGCTCAACAACACAAAGAGTAATCTTGATAAGCTAAAGTCCTAACGAATAAAAATGCTCCGAAGCACAAGCTTCGGAGCATTTTTATTACAACTTCTGATGCAATGCCAATAATTTATAAGCATTCGTCCATGGTTTGCCCAGCCTATGGTTTTGTGCTATCTCCACTTTATTGAACTTTTGAGCAATGGACGGTAACATGGTGGCAATTGTCGCCCAATCATCCGACAACACGGCATCTTTCAATTTCGCAGCATACTGCCCAGCCCACAACCATTCCATCCGGAATTTGTCGGCTTTTACCCAATAATCGCGCTTCTCCCATGCAGCTACGGAAGAGTCGATGCCTTCTGCAATAGATTGCAGAGCCAATGCAATGAATGCTGCCTGGTCTTTCGTTTCAGGGGTAACCTGGTTTTGGGTAGCCAGCTCACGAATACAAAGCACAATGGATTTCGATAATCGCGTTCTTTCTTTTCCTACGGAATCGGGGTTGATTAGTCGGCTCAATGTTCCACTCCAAGTCAATTTACAATCGCGCGATTATACCGCCAGTTTTGAGTTCTTCGGATAAAATAGCGCACAACCATGACAAACCAAATCTCTGCCATTATTTTCGACTTGGGAAATGTCCTGCTTGGTTGGGATGTTCGCCGCTTATACAACCGCCTCCTCCCCGACCCGATTACTGTTGACCGTTTTCTCGAAGAGATCCGCTTCGCTGAATGGAATGCGAAACAAGATGCTGGTCGTTCATTTCAAGAAGGCGTTACTGAGTTATCAAATGAATTTCCGCATTATGCAGAACTTATTCAAGCTTATGATATGCATTGGGAAGAAAGTCTGACAGGCGTATATCACGAAACGGTTGAGATCGTCCGCAGCTTGAAGCAAGCAGACTGGAAACTTTACTTACTCAGTAATTTTTCTACAGAAAAATATGAGCTTATTAAACATGACCATGAATTTCTCGATCTATTCGACGACCAGATCATCTCAGGCGAACATAAAACTGTCAAACCAGATAGAGCCATTTTCGACATCACTCTAAAACGCATCAATCGCGATCCCTGGGAATGTTTGTTTATCGATGATTCGCTTGCCAATATTGAAACTGCCAATAATATGGGTTTTCAGACGATTCACTTTCAATCCCCTCCCCTGCTGAGGGAATCCTTAAAAAAACTTTCCATCAAAGGAATCTATTAATGACATCAAATCTTCAACAAACCATGTTGGACGCTATTGAAGTTGAGCTCAAACGACAAGTGGGGCGGTTAGACCAGAAACGTACAGCACCATTCCATGAGATGCTTACATATCATATGGGGTGGACAGGCGAGGGCGCTGGCGCACAAGCTGCAGGGAAGCGCATTCGTCCGATGGTTACTTTACTTTCTGTTGCTTCTATTGAAAATAATGAAGAAAAGAAAAGATCTAATCAAAATTGGCTACACGCAGTTTCGACAGCAGCTGCAATCGAACTGGTTCATAACTTCTCACTTGTTCATGATGATATTCAAGATAATTCTGAATTACGTCGTGGACGAAAAACGGTTTGGACTAAATGGGGTCCTCCCATGGCGATCAATGTCGGCGATGCATTGTTCGTGATCGCCAACCAATCCGTAATCGACCTAAAACAACATTATCCAGCCGAGATGGTAGTCCGCTCAGCAGAGATATTGAACGATTGCTGTTTGGATCTAACACGTGGTCAATACTTGGATATGTCTTATGAAGAACGCAACGATCTCGTGATGGATGATTATTGGCCAATGATTGGAGGAAAAACCTCTGCCCTACTGTCTGCTTGCACCCAGATCGGTGCACTCCTTGGCTACGCGAATGAAGCTAAAATCGAGTTATATCGTCAATTTGGGTATAACTTGGGTCTTGCATTCCAAGTGCAGGATGATATTCTTGGTATATGGGGTGATGAAGCCGTAACAGGAAAATCTGCAGCAAGCGATTTGGTGGAAGGTAAAAATTCGTTACCTGTTTTATATGCGCTTGAAAAGAACGGAGAATTTGCTGATCGTTGGAAACAGGGACCAATCAACCAAGATGAAGTGAGTCAGGTCGCTGCTTTGTTGGATAAAGAAGGCGGCAAAGTATATGCTGAGAAAGTATCAGAAGAGCTTACTCAAAAAGCCCTGGGTTATTTGCATCAAGCAAACCCACAAGGTGAAGCAGGTGAAGCCATTCTCGGATTGGCAAACCAGCTTCTGAAACGCAAACAGTAACCGGGTCCGGTTTGAAGCGGTTCGTCTTCAGGCTTGACACGCCTTTTCAGCGTGACGTATAATCCCGCAGTCAATAATGCGGGTGTAGTTCAGTGGTAGAACGCTTGCTTCCCAAGCAAGATATCGTGGGTTCGAGTCCCATCACCCGCTCTCAAGCCGAGGAGTTTTTACCTCGGCTTTTCGTTATGCTATACTATTCATACTCAATTATTTGTAAGTTGTAAGGTAGCTGTCATGATGACCGCATTCCATATTAAAGTAAAATTCTGACTGGAGAAATACCAGTCATGCCGGAAAATGGACGCGGAACAATTTTGTATGTTGAGGATAATCCGGACAACCGAAACCTTATACGCAGAGTCTTAAACGCGGAAGGTTTCTCGGTTGTGGAGGCATCTAGAGCAGAACAAGCTTTTTCCAAGCTTGAAATTGAAAACATTGATTTGATCTTGATGGATATTAATATGCCTGACATGGATGGGTATACATTGACAGCCAAGATCAAGAAAATGGATAAGTATAAAAACATTCCAATTGTGGCTGTAACTGCCAATGTGATGCGCGGTGATAGGGAAAAATCACTTGAGGCAGGATGTGATGGATACATCCAAAAGCCGATCGACATTGATACACTCGCCCAGCAGATCGAACGCTTCATCACAAGGAGAAATAATGTCTGACCAAGACCAAACCCCTGCTGTTTCTGATACTCAGCCTATTCGTAAGCCGACAATCCCGAAGGATGCTGCAGTGTTGGTGGTGGAAGATAATGTGTCTAACTTTGTGTTGATCGCCCGCATGCTGGGTTATTTGGGCATCCATTGTGAATGGAAGACTTCGGGATATGAAGTGGTTGAATATGCCGATACGCTTCCTCGCCTGGATTTAATATTAATGGATATTCGCCTGCCGTACGAGGATGGTTATGGCGCTTTAAAGAAGATTCGTGCTTCGGAGCGATTCAAGGCTGTACCGATCATTGCTGTGACCGCAGAAGCCAGCCATGAGCAAATGAAGAAGGCTAAAGATTCTGGGTTTGATGGCTTTTTAGGAAAGCCCCTTGACCCAGACCGCTTCCCTGATCAAATTCGCCGAATATTAAACGGAGAACCTGTCTGGGAATTCAGTTAGTGTTGTTGTAAAATTTGCTAAATGACTATCCCTGCAACATCGCTCAAGAATGATAACCAAAAAGGTAAAATCAAGGGCAGTCTCACTGTCACCCTCGTTAGAACACTCTTGATATTTACATTTATTCCACTTGCCTTGATGGCAAGTGTTGCTTATCTCCGCGCACGGGGTCTGCTGAGAGAGCAAGCGATCTA